>JAHJTX010000271.1 GCA_018829545.1 Bacteroidota bacterium
ACTCACGCCTTGGTGTCCCCGTTCCCCATACAGTTACAGTGTTTGGTTCTTGGTTAATTGGTGCTTTGTTTTGATTATTAACTGAACTCTGATCGCTGACCGCTGACTTCTGTTTCTCCTTTGCCTCGTGGAATTTGCGAATTAGTGCAGGTAGAACATGGGACGTTTCGAGATTATAATTATCAAATGGTCCGTACATGTTGGTCGGCATTATGGAGAAAAAGTTAGAGCCGTATTGTTTGTTGTAATTTTCGCAGAGTTTAATTCCGGCAATTTTTGCTATAGCGTAGGGCTCGTTTGTGTATTCTAAATAGTCCGAGAGAAGGTATTCTTCTTTTAAGGGCTGGGGCGCTAGTTTAGGATAAGTGCAAGAACTTCCGAGAAATAATAATTTTTCTACTCCGTATTTGTGTGCTGCATGGATTATGTTTGCTTCGATCATCAAATTATCATAAAGGAATTCTGCGCGATATGTATTGTTGGCGAGTATTCCGCCCACTTTAGCTGCGGCAACTATTACTTGTTCGGGTTTTTCTGATCACGGATCGCTGTTCCTTCAGCTAAAAACTCCGGATTGGAAACCACCTCAAAATGGATTCCCTTCTCATTGCTGTTCAGAATTTTTTCTAATGCTTCGGCAGTGCGCACCGGGAGTGTGCTCTTTTCAACTATTACTTTTGCCGAGTTTGAAGCTGCTACTATTGCGTGTGCTGTTTTCTCAAGATATTGAAGATCAGAAGCTTTCCCGCCATCCTCCATTCCCATATCCTCAAAGTCACCCATCATAATTCCTTCAATCATCACCCCGAGCGAAGTCGAGGGGCATCCTCTCACACAGCCAACGAATTTTCATTTCCAAACAAGATATCATTTGCAATAATATTCAAATCATTTTTAATCTTATCAAAATCCGGTTTTATCGTCCATTTAATTAAACTCAACTCTCCAATAGGAAAGGATTTAAGAATATTAAAGATTACTTCCGGTTCAACTCCAGCTTCCTTTGTCTTTGCCTCTTGAATGATTGACTTCCAATTAAATTTTTTATTTCTAGCAATTATCCAAATATCAGCTATATCTTTAGGCTCAAACCTAAACAGCGCGGATAATTTATTTGATAAGATATTCCGCCAACTGTCAATTAGTCCCAGCTTATCATGTTTTTCAAAATCGCCGTAATGTGGTGCCACATCATTAACAAAATCAATTTTTAATTTTATTTCAGGCTCTAAAGTCTTCGATACAAATAATTGAGAAAAACTTTCATATCTCTTAATTGAAGCTTTGTCTAAAAGAAATGTTTTTTCGTGTTTGTTGGAACTAAACGAAATCAAAATCTCATCCGTCAGTTCATGGAATTTGTTAAAATCGTTTACAAATAGATCCAAATCATCCGAAAAACGATGATTAAAGTAGTGTCTGCTTAGTGCTGTACCACCTGTTAGAAAAAAGGGTGTGTTTAATTCTTGAATAATATGCATCACCCCATCCTGTAAAGGATAGAGGTTCTCCCGATAGTACACTTCGTAAGTATTCATATTTATTCCTTAATTCGATAAATCGAATTCTCGAAATTGTTTCTTTTGTCAGATATTCTTTTAGAGTCTTGAGACTTAGAATATCTAAAAGATCATACCATGATAACCGTTCAAGCATGCGGTTTAAGAGCAGTGCCCGTTCATATTCATCAATACTCTTTAAATCACCTGCCACAATTTTATCGAGCGGTAACATTTGGGTATTATAGTCCCAAAATATTTTTTTTAATGCTTCCAGCTTTTCTTCTGTTGTCACTTTACTATTCCTTCAATTCTCTTCCGAGCGAATTCGAGGAACCTTCCCTCTCAAATTCCCACAGTCTCAAAGTCCCAAAGTCTCAAAGTTCACTTATCTTTCTCTTATTCTGCGTCCTTTGCGACTCCTTCGCGATCTTTGCGTTAAAAATAAATGTTGGTTGACTTACATTCTAAGGTTTTTATTAAACCCCTACGTGGTTAATTCCTTTAACTTTATACTTTCAACTCGTCAATTTCCCGAGTGAAGTCGAGGGGCTCACCGTCCCAAAGTCCCCTAATCTTCCACCTATTCCGCATCCTTTGCGGTGTGAGATGATATTTTTTTTAATAATTCTTCTTTGTGGCTCATGGTGTAGTTGTGTATGGTTTTAAGTAAAAAGGATAAAAAAATAGTTAAGGATGAATTTTTTATTTCAAGCAATCGGGTAAAGTTATAAATTTTATTTCTTCAACTCTTTCAAAAATTTTATCATTAGAAACAAGAGGTATACCCAAAGATGCAGCCGGAGCACACTTGACCGCTTATATTTGCGGAGGTTTAATTTCTATTCTGTCTGAACAATAAATAAATATTATGCCCAATTTGAGCACTCCGCTGCGATGGGGCATTTATGCTAGCTATATATACCTAAACTTTATTTTAGAGGTTACAATAATTCTTAATAATTAGTAAAAATTTAGAGAAATCAGAAAGCCGGTTGTTCATAATGTCGATCAATACGTTTGTATCAAGCGATAAATATTCGTGACTAAGTCTATTTCTAAACCCGGCCATTTGATTCAATACCATTTTATCTTCTTCTGTAATCATACTATAGTATTGGAAATAATATTTTTGTTTTTTGTGTCAAGATATTTTTTATGTTTTTTTTCTTTTAACTTTATACTTTTTACTTGCAACTTGTTGCGCTATGTTTAACAAGAATTTCGTTTATATCAGCATAAGAGTCCCATTTCTCATTGAAATCAGCCGACACAATATGTGCAAGCATATCTAATAAATTCTGTATTAATAAGTAGAGCCCCCGCTCTAAAATCCATAAGAGATCTTTATCTTTCTTAATATCCTCTGCAGTTACATTTTGGTATTTCTTCAAATTCTGAAGATCTTCAATAAAAGAAGCGATCCTTTTTTCAATAATCTCTAAATCAGGCATTTTTTATTTTTCCGGGAAGATAATGTCTTCTTATATTTCTTAAATGAGCCGAATCAATGTAAAGCTTCCTTATATAGTTTTCATAAGAGATACGTTTTCTTTCGACTTTAGAGAAGATCCGTATTCCCCGGTCGATTATTCTTTTTTGGATTAGAATTTCTGCGCAATTCATCACAACAAAATCAACATCACTTCTTACAAGCAAATTCAGATCAGCTATTGCTCCGCTCTCATAACCATAAGGAAATTTCTTAAAATCATTTTTATCGAAATCATCCTTTAAATATACTGCTATATCTATATCGTGATAATTATCTTTATCCACAAACGATCCAAAAATATAAGCGAACAAAACTTCATCTTTTGCAAAGAGGTATTCGGCAATAATTTTTTCTTTATGTTTTTTTTCCAATAGCATTACAAAAATTAACAAATTTATCAATCACTTACATGTCTATTTCAGAATGTTTACTCTATCCGGCTGCTTAATACTTCCACTCCTATTTTATGTTCTGCCTACTGCCTACTGCCCACTGCCTACTGCTTTCTGCCTATTGCCTCTTTCCTCTTGCCTTCATCCCAATCGCGTGTGCATCAAACCCAATCTCTTCAATTTGGGAAAGATTTAGAATATTCCTTCCGTCAAACAAATGCGCCGGTTTCCTCATGCTATTATATATTTTGTTATAGTCTAAAGTCTTATATAAATTCCATTCCGTCATAATTGCAATAGCGTCGGCGTCTTTTGCGGGTTCGTATGGATCTTCAACAAAATTAACTTTATCTCCATATTCTGCTAAATCAATCTTTGCGTTCTTCAATGCTTTTGGATCAGTGATATAAACATTGGCGTGTTCTTCTAATAACATTTTAGCAACGTAATAAGCCGGGGTCTCTCTTGTGTCTCCTGTATCCGCCTTAAACGCGAATCCAAATAAGACAATCTTTTTATTAGCAAGAGTACTAAAAAAAATACAACCTGCGTAAGTGTAATTGCGCCAAAGGACGGTC
>JAHJTX010000272.1 GCA_018829545.1 Bacteroidota bacterium
TCTCAGTAAAAATGCGGGCATAATCAATGTTACACTTAATCCGCCGGATGCAAAAATGTTGTTAAATAAAAAAGAATATACGGGACAAAAGAGTTTTGAACTTCAGCCGGGAATGTACCTGGCTGAAATCTCAAAAGAGGGTTACACTTCAATCTCGGAGAATATTCAAATAAAAATTGGCGATCAGCTTCAGAAAACTTGGTCTCTTCAGCAGTTGTTAGGCTCGTTACGATTCAACGTAAAACCTCTAAACGCTAATGTTCAATTAGAGCGTGGAGGAAGAGCTGTTCAGAATTGGGAAGGAATGAAATATATTAAAGAACTGCCCGTGGGCGAATACAAACTAGTTACTAAGCTGGAAGGATACAGATCAAAGACTTCAACTTTAATCGTTAAAGAAAATGAGACCGTTGAGGAGAATATTACTCTGGAAGAAGGGAATGAGTATGTTACTATTACTAACAGAATTGGCAGTAATTATAACTTTTGGATTGACGGCTCGCCGGAGGGCAATACTTCAGCGAGTAGTATTTCTTTGCCGGTTGGCGAGCACGAAATACGCATGACAGATTCTGAAGGAAAAACAGTTGTTAGCCAAACAATTAAGATAAAGGATTTACCGGGGCAGAAAATATCTATTAGCAGCGAATCCATATTCCCGAATGTTCTTGAGTCAGCCGCTCTGCCGGGGCTGGGGCAGTTTCTCTCTAACAGAAAATTGATGGGCGGAATTTACGCGGCTGCTTTTGTTGGAGCGGCTGCATGGCATTATTTAACTCTCAATAATTATTGGACAAAAAAAGATGAGCTTCAAACAACGTTGAATGCGTTTAATTCGGAGACCGTTCCTTCTGTTCAATTCGAGTACGGCTTAAAAATGAACAAACTTTACGCTGAAGCAAACGACTTGTACAAAAAAACTGAATCATCCATTTGGATACCCGTTGCGGTTTATGCCGTTAATCTGATTGATGTGCTTTTCTTTACCCCAAGCGCAAAAAGTATAAGTATTTCTTCTTTGAATAATATGGAGATAATTCCGTTTCTCTCTGTAAATGAATTTGGCTACCCAACAGCTAATTTTGCTGTAAGTTTTTAATCATATTTTTTGTTGAATAAGTGATAAAAGATAAATATTTTAATTACAGTTTTTTTTAGAGGGATAAAATTTGTTCTGCGGGAGGATGTTCATTCAAATTTTATCTGGTTTAGCGGCTTGAATTTGTAGCTTAAATCAAGTTGACCGTTTGTGATTTAGAACCATTAAAACGGTTTTGGCCAAACAAGCGGTTGAAATGACATTAACGAATTTTTTTTTGTAGAAACTTTATAAAAGAAAAACTTAAAACAACTCACCCCTGTCTCACTGTTCCAAAGGAAAGGGGAAGCTACCCCTCTCTTATGCAAGAGAGGGGATAGGGGTGAGTTAGAAGAGAACTAAAAATAAATATCTCGCCGTTTTTGGGCGGGCTTGCCAGCTGTTTGTTGGCAGGGTGAGTCAGAAAAAGTTAATAAAAGAACTTGATGGAGTAATGCACAAGCGCCGAAATGACATTAACGAAAAAACTTTTTTTGTATAAACTTTATTATAGATTTCTAAAAACTAAATCAGTGGCAACATGAAAAGAACTATCTGTTTTCGTCTCGCAGCTTTAATAATAATCACGCCTATTTTAATTTCATCTCAGCAGTTTTCTAGTCGGTTTATAAAAGATTCTCCCGATTATTATTGGGGCGAAGCAAAATCCTCCGAAGTTCAAGAAGCCGAAGCAAAAGCTCTAGCAATGCTCACGGGCTTAATTGCGAAGAGGGTAACCTCAAATTTTAAAAGCGTTGTAAAAGAGGAAGGAAGAAAAGTCGAAGAAACGGTTGAAAATATACTCGAAACATATTCTACGGCAACTTTGAAAAATGTTGAGCGCGATGTTCAGCCGATTGACGGTGAATATAGAGTTTTCCTTTATATTCTAAAGAAGGAAGTCGAGAAAATATTCGATACACGCAGAGAAGTAATTGGATACATCTTTAATAATGCAGAGCAATTCGATAGAGAGAAGCACTACACTTATGCGCTTAAGTCATATTACTTTGCGCTGCTGTTAATTAATTCGTTACCGGATCAAATGGTGAAGCACCGAGGTTATAATCTTACCACGGAAATCCCGAAACGAATTAATTCAATTATTGCGGACGTAAAATTCAAACTTACTAGTGATAAATTAATTTCCGATAAAGAAAGAGAATTAATATTTGATATAACATTACGCGATAAATCAGTTCAGTCATTGGACTTTTTCTTCTGGGACGGCACTAATCAAGTGAGCGTATCCGCTGCAGATGGGCAGGGTGTTTGCCGTTTGTACGGAGCAAGCGTAAAATTTCCAAAACTTGATTTGGATATTAAAACAAAATACTTTGAGTGCAAAGACGAGATAAAAGAAGTTTCTGAATTGTGGGATTTGGTAGTACATCCTACTTTTAGATCGGATAAAAAAATACAACTCGAAGTTGAAAAAAAGATTACGCAAGTGAAAGAAGCCAACAATGCCCAAACGGTTATTTCTGAAGTTGAACCCGCGAAAAATGTGACGAACATTTCCCAAGGCAGATTTAATCTTCAACTTACAAACGGGGGTGGATGCGATCAGAGCATAGCAGATAAAATCCAAACTGAAGCTCTAGTCTTACTGGAACTGATAAACAATAAAGATATTAAGCAGATCAACGACCGCTATTCTAATGATCCCTTCATTCAGAAAAAGATTCAAGAGATCATGAAGTATAATGATATCTCAGTCGTGGATAACTCAATTCAGGCTAATTTGAATAAGTTCTATTCCGGCTGGGAAATAAGAAAAGTCCGCGTTCACAATAACTATTCATCACTCAATAAACAGACAACGGAATATCTAATACTGGATTTTGATAATGATGGAAAACTTTACGATATAAATTTTGGGATACTGGAAAATCTATATGAAAAATTCGTGCGGGCAGGCAACGACGGTAACGATTGGGGCAACCGCCAAGTAATAATTAAATTTATGGAAAAATACAGGACTAGTTATCTCTCCCGCGACTTAGCGACGATTGATTCTCTTTTTGCGGATGAAGCAGTGATTATTGTTGGGCGTGTATTAGAAAAAAATAAAAAGAAAGACGTGTCCAGCTTTTATAATCAGATCCCGAATGTGGAGTATTTGAGATTAAACAAAGATGAATACTTAAAAAGGCAGAAAACGATATTCCAAAATAACAAAGATATTTATATCGGGTACTCAACTTTCAACATAATTCAAAAAAACAAACAGCCCGGTGTTTACGGTTTGAGTCTGCGTCAGAACTATAACTCCACCGGATATGCGGATGAAGGATATTTGTTTTTATTGATAGATTTTGAGGAAGCACTTCCTCAGATATACGTCCGCTCATGGCAGCCGCAAGAGTGGGACGAGAAGGAATTAATAAAACTTTCTAACTTTAATTTGAATAAATAAAAATTTACCGCAAAGACGGAA
>JAHJTX010000273.1 GCA_018829545.1 Bacteroidota bacterium
AATCCTAGTCATGATCATTGTCCTAATCATAGTCTAGAGAGGCTTCAAGATTAAGAATAAGATTGTGATTAAGAATTCCTAAACCTCGAAGGTTGCTGTTTTTTACCTTCGAGGTTACACATTGAGTGATGGGAAATCTTCAAAGTTGAGATCGCTTCTCCCGATTACCTTGTGAAAAATAGGGGCACACATCGGGATCGCGATGACGAATATTATAAATTCCCGAAGTCTGGTAAACATTTTTTTTTGTAATAAAGACTTCGGGAATTTGGAGTCAATTGCTGTGTTAAGCAAAGCTTGGTTTAAAAGGTAAAAGTTACTCCCAGCTTCATTGTTTCGTAAGTTAAAGGTGTTTCTGTCTTAAAAGGCCAGTTCATATTTTCTTTTTTCATCATATAGAATGCATAAGAATATCCGCTTTTAAGAAGAATGCTTACAATAGGTCCCGCGAAAGGAGTTCTGTCCATTATTTCTTCAACAAAATCATCAATTGCGTGGAGACCAACAAATTCCAGCGCGTAACTTCCCAGTTGTTTCCAAACTAAATAGCGCGGATAAATTACAGCTGCTTCGTAAGAGGCATTAACTGCAAGCATTGAGGCAAGTTCAATCTTAACGCCAGCCTCTGCAACAGTCCCGAATCTGAATTCATTCAAATACCGTTCTGCAATTTTGTAATCGGCTGCGTTTATTAGTTTCAGACTTTCGTCAATATTCTGCAATTTTGACAACGCTAACGCTGACTGTATAAACGGAATAATAGAAAAATATTCTGTTCCATATCCGTATCCTTTGCGCTCACCAAAACCGAATCTAATCATATCGGTTTTGATTTCGCCCTCGGGTGACTTATCCTGCTTAACTTTATCCGATAACTTCGATCCAAAGACATAATGGTCTTCCAACTCAAGAATGTAATCGGCATTACGCTTATCATAAACGGATAAATCGCTATAACCAAGTTTTAGTTCAGAGTTTCCAACTTTAGCGAGGTTCGATAGAAACTTATCGTGCTTTGGTTCGCCAAGACCGTAATTTAATTCTATTAAAGGTCTTGAATGGCTCCATTCCCAAAAGTCGTAACTCCAATCATGGTCCCAATCGGTTGAGTAATTGTAATTGACATTCTGCGAGAATGCCAAAGAAGAAATAAGTAAAATGGTTAAAGTGAATAGAACTTTTTTAAACATATACGGCTCCATTAGATTTAAAAATTCTGATCGTTAGACGAAGCTTTATACGTAGATGTTACAAAAAAAATAACAATGCACAAAAAAAATTATGGCTTAGTCGTCTTACCCTCTAATGCGTTGAGCAGAGTACGCATTAAAACGTCGTTTTGTACCGGTTTTGTCAAAAATTCATTAACACCGGCAGCGTAAGCATTGTCTTTATCTCTCTGGAATGCATGTGCAGATAATCCAACAATAGGTAGATTTTTATATTCATCCCGTGCCCGCAATTCCTTTGTTATCTGCAAGCCGTCTTTTTTACCCCTGAGTGAGATATCCATTAAAATTATATCAAAGGTATGAGCGTTTAATTTTTCGTAAAAAGTATCAGAAGAGTCGCAGATTTCCAATTCAAATTTGCGTTTTAAAAATATTTGAAGAAATTTTTGATTTTCGTAGTCATCCTCCGCTACAAGCAGTTTTGGTTTTTTTTCTTCGGACATGGTATTACCTTAGTTAATATTTTTAAAATAATTGAGCTAAGATACAAAATATCCATATTTAATTTCAATATTTTAGAACCGAGAGCAAATTAACAGTTTTTTATCTCAAACAAAAATCATTTTAAGATTGTTGCAACAACTTCGAATGACTTCTTTTCGATTACAGGAATTTCAGCTTCTTTAGCCGGATAGCCCGCAACGAGTATTAAGTACGGCTTTTCGTTTTTAGGTCTATTTAATATATCATTCAAAAAATTCATCGGACTTGGCGTATGCGTAAGAGTTGCAATACCCGAGTTGTGCAGAGCAGTAATCAAAATCCCCGTGGCGATGCCGACAGATTCCTTAGTGTAATAATGCTTAATCTTTTCTGCTTTAGAATCGGTCGAGAATTTTTCCTCGAAAATAACAATTAAAACCGGCGCCTCTTCCAAAAATAGTTTATTCGCGTCGGTTCCCAATGGCGCAAGGGCTTGCAGCCATTCTTCAGGCGCTCTGTCCGAATAAAATTCTCTCTCCTCTTTCTCTGCAGCTAGTCTAATTTTCTTTTTGATGTTTTTATTATAAACAACAATAAAATGCCATGGTTGAAAATTAGCGCCACTTGGAGCAGTGGCGGCAGATTTGATGGAATTGGAAATTACTTCTTCCGGAATAGCTTTATTTGAAAAGGAGCGAATCGTCCGCCTGCTCTTCATCAATTTCAGAAACTCTTCAGATTTGGTTATCATTTCCTCTTCCGAATATTTTGGAAAGTTTTCGAACTTTTGAAATTGATGTTTCAATGAATCGTTCATGTAAAAATCTTTTTTTAGTGTACGTACATTTTCTGTAGATCTTTAATGCTTGCCGGATCGCCAATGATTGTAAGTCTATCT
>JAHJTX010000274.1 GCA_018829545.1 Bacteroidota bacterium
AATTGAACCGCAAGCCACAAATATTTCAAGTCTTGTTTACATTGTGTTAGGAATTTCAATTATAACAAAACTTATTTTGAGTCGATATCAATTCAAAGTAGGCTTAGACTTTGGCAGCCCGGCGCTAAAAGCGGCTTCGATTGACAGCTTGAATGACGTACTCGCCTCGGCAATAGCTTTGATCGGAGTAATCTGCACAGTTTTCGGATATAAAATTATTGATGGAATTGCCGGTGTTTTGGTAGCCTTGTTTATTTTTAAAACCGGCTTCGAAGTAGCGCGAGAGAACATCGATTATTTAATGGGTAAATCTGCTGATGAGCAGTTAGTTCTGGAAATTGCAAAAAAAGCAATCGGCATTGAAGGCGTAATGGGCTTTAATGATTTACGGACATATTACGTTGGCGATAAACTTCACGTTGAAATTCACATCGAAGTTGACAAAGAATTATCAACAAATTCATCTCACAATATCGGAACGGAAGTAGCCGCAGAAATTCAAAGATTGGAAAAAGTTCAGAAGGCTTTTGTTCACATTGATCCGATATAACAAGGATTGTTGGCTATAAACCATTTAATTATATTGCTTTCCCACGATGTAAGACTCAAAAACTTTGCTTTTAAGCGTTCGTGTGTCTAAATTTGGCATCTTAATTTTTAACAGACAGCTAAAATGGAGGTTTTGTAAAAGATGGGTATGATGGCAAAGATGCGGAGTTTAGCTCCATGGTTCATTATCTCGGTTGGCGGATTGTTTGTGCTTTTTATGGTGCTCTCGGATTCAAAAATAACAGACATCATTGGTTCAAGAGCTAATAATGTCGGGTCAATCAATGGTGAAGATATAACCTATCAACAATTTTCAAATGCGCTGGAGCAGTATCGTCAACTTCAGACTCAATCAACAGGCGAAGAAATTCCTGAAAGCCAATTGGAAGCATTCAGAGATCAGGTGTGGCAGGCTATTGTTTCGCAAAGAATTCTCGCCGTAAAAATTGAAGAGCTAGGGTTAAACGTTTCGGATGAAGAAGTTCGCGAATCGCTTTTAGGACCAAACCCTCCTTCGTCGGTTCAGCAGTATTTCCTCGATTCGCTCGGCAATTTTAATAGACAAGCTTATGAAGGCGCTATTTATAATCCTGCAAACAAACAAGCAGTTGTTCAATTAGAAGATCAAGTTCGTCAGCAGTTGCTTCAAGATAAACTTAAAAGCCAAATTGAAGCAGCCGCATCGGTTAGCGAAGGCGAGATTAAAAGAAAATTTGTCGATCAGAACATTAAGATGAATGCGGAATATATTGTTGTGGAAGCTGGAAGTATTGCTGATTCCTTAGTTCAAGTATCCGATAGTGATTACGAAAAATACTACGAAGAAAATAAAGAAAATTACAAAGTAGACGAACAAAGAAAGTATAAATATGTTCTCTTCAAAAAAGAAGCCACAAGAGCCGATACAAACGCAATTAGAGATAATTTGGCTGCGATTCTTATTAAGCTTCAAAGCGATACTAGTTCGTTCAAAACGTATGTGGAAATTTATTCCGAACAACCTTATGCGCAGGATACAACTCAACTTTCAAAAATTCCAGCAGGCGCGCAAGACGCTATTTACGCTTCAGCAAAGGGACAGCTTATTGGTCCGATTTTAACCAACAACGGATTTTCCGTTTTCAGAGTTGTTGACGTTAAAAGCAGCAAAAGCAAAACCGTTCACGCTTCGCACATTTTAATTTCTCAAAATCCTACTGATCCAAATGATAATAAAGAAGCGATGGATATTTATAAAAGACTTATCGCCGGCGAAGATTTTGCAACCTTAGCAAAAGAATTTTCGAAAGATCCTGGCAGCGGTCCATTCGGCGGCGACTTAGGCTGGTTTGGACAAGGAATGATGGTAAAAGAATTTGACGAAGCTGCATTTAAGGGTAAGATTGGAGAAATTCAAAAACCGGTTAAATCTCAATTCGGCTGGCATATAATTAAAGTTATCGGAATATCTGACAAAGATTATATAGTAGAAAAAATCTTTAACAAGATTCAACCTTCGGCAACAACGTTGGATAGAATCTACGAGAATGCAAGCGACTTTGCGTACCTCTCAGATCAAAATGGTTTTGAAGAAAGCGTATCGGAATTGAATTACAGCACCATTGAGACTGATGGATTTAAAGAAGACGTAAATGCAATCCCTGGTTTAGGTTCGAACAAAGCAATGGTTAAATTTGCTTTCGAGAACAGCGTTGAGAGCGTAAGTCCGGTTTTTAAGGTTACAGCGGGTTATGCCGTTGGAATGGTTTCCGAAAAAATTAAAGCAGGGTACCAACCTCTTGAAGAAGTTAAAGTGAATATGCAATCTCAGGTTTTAAGAGAAAAGAAAAATCAAAAAGCTTTTGATATGATTAAGGAGATTCACTCTTATCTTGGCGGAAGCGCAGAGTTTGAAAAATCGAAAGAAATTGTTCCGGTCGCCAAAACCGGCGCAGTTCAGAATTTTTCACCAAGCGGCACAATTCCGCGTCTAGGAAGAGAATTTGCGTTTGCTCAAAGGGCTTTTGAACTTCCTTTGAATACTGTTTCGGAGCCGTTCAAAGGGTCGCGTGGCAGTTTCATTATAAAAGTTACAAGCAAAACTGAGTTTGACGAAACAGCTTATTCTTTACAGAAGAATACAATTCGAGATAACATTTTACGTCAGAAAAAATCTAGTCTCTTTAACAACTGGGTCTTGAAATTAACAGAAGAAGCGGATGTTGTTGATAACAGACATTTGTTTTACAGATAATTTAGATTTAATTTTACAATAAAGAGCGCGGATATTACTCCGCGTTTTTATTTTCTTCTTACTCTTAATCTTAATCTTA
>JAHJTX010000275.1 GCA_018829545.1 Bacteroidota bacterium
AAAAATACTATTTCCCTTTTTCATTATACTTTGGTTTTGACCGAGATATTATATTAGCTTCTTTTTTCGATGCTTCTTTTATGCTTGTCATCTGCTCTATTTTAACCTTAGCTCCTGGTATCTCACCAAGATGTTCAGAGATTCTTTCTTGAACTCTACCTTTCTTTGCTATACCAGTATAATTATTGTTCCCACTCTTTGTTAGTATTTTATAAACAACTGGTTTGTCATTAGGTAATTTTTGAATACTATCTTTATTGTAATTAACTGTTTTTGGGGAAGCCATTCTACCAATTCCTTTTATTTTATAAAATTTTTACTTGCGAGACTACTCTACCAAAGGTATCACGTGTAAAAGGATGAAAACCGTTAATAGGTTTTGGGGCGGAAGATAGATAGAGAGATTTTACCACGCATAACCTCTTGGTTATCTTAAAGACAAATTAAATTTTTTTTAGTTGGGTGTCAAGGGGAAAATGGGAAATTGTGATTTGTTTGTAAAATTTTAAGAAACAAAAAAAGCCGATTTATTTACAAAATCGAGCTTTTTCTTGATTGCCAATCACAACTTATTTACGTCTTGAAATGCGAATTATGCTTTTCTGTTGAGGTAGTGCCTTTTAAAGTGCGATGTGATCTTTTCGAAGGCATCATCAACCGTGTTGCAGAAATCAAATAATTTAAGGTCGCTTTTGCTGATTGTGCCGAATTCAATCAGAGCGTCAAAGTTTAATACTTTCTTCCAATAATGCTCATCGTAAACAATAACTTTCATTTCCTTTTTTATTTTGCCGGTCTGCATAAGAGTTAGAACTTCCATTAATTCGTCGAGCGTACCGAATCCACCTGGAAAAACAATTAATGCTTTCGCCAAATAAATGAACCAAAACTTCCTCATAAAAAAGTAGTGAAATTCAAAAGCGAGGTCAGGCTTCACATATTTATTAACGAACTGTTCAAAAGGGATGCTGATGTTTAATCCAATCGAAGTTCCTCCGGCAAGTTTTGCGCCTTTATTCGCTGCTTCCATTATACCGGGACCGCCGCCGCTGCAAACGATAAATCGTTTCACTTCCTGATCTAAACCAAGAGACCATTCTGTTAAGCGCTTGGATAATTCAACTGCATCTTCGTAATATTTGGACATAACCAATTGAATTTCGGCTTCTTTAATTTTTGCTTCAGTAGCTTTTCCGTTTTTTAGTTTTTTTAATTCACGCAGTTTTTTTTGCGCTTCGGCTTTAGAGGCTAAACGCGCTGATCCAAAAAAAACAATTGTGTCCACGATATTTTGCTTTTTGAATCTTGATTCGGGTTCATAAAACTCGGATAAAATTCTTAATGTTCTCGCGCTTGTGGAATTTAAAAAATCTTGATTCTTATAAGCTTTTACTACAGCTTCTTTTTTTGCCATAATTTACTCTTGTTAAAAAATGAATGAAAAAAATCTTACGATTTACAAGTCCCGAATAAACGGAAAAAAAAAGCCCGTTCCGAATACCGGAACAGGCTTTTAATAAAATCTTGTGTTATGCTATTGTTCTAAGTTTGGTTTTTGATCAGAGTTATTCTCTGATGCAGGCTGTTCCGGTAAAACCGGCGTTGTGGGAACAGATTCAGTTTGACGCGAACCTTGAATAATACTGTCGCGCTGCTCAACCGTGCTTTGACCCGGCAAAAAGAATAAGTTGATAACAATTGCCAATCCTAAAAGCGCGCTTCCTAACCACCAGGTTGCTTTACTTAAAAAATCTGCCGTTCTTCTTGATCCAAACATTGAACCAATTTCGCCGCCGCCGGTAATTCCCGCTAAGCCGCCGCCTTTGCTCGATTGTAATAGAATTACAACTACAAGAAAGAATGAAATAATTACAGTTATTGTAACTAATAAAGTGTACATAATTATTACTCCTAAATAAACTTTGTAGCGAGAGAGGGATTCGAACCCCCGACACGTGGATTATGATTCCACTGCTCTAACCTACTGAGCTACCTCGCCAATTATTCAAAAAACAGATGCTAAATATATAATAACCCTTCAGAAACGTCAAGTTTTTAGAAAGATGCCAATTTGAATTTCACTCGAATAAATCTTTTACGTCTCAAATATCAGTTATAATTAACACATATCAGAAATAGAAGTTAGTACGAATTGCTCAAGTATTTGATAACAATTTAGCTCTTTTCAAAAATAATTTAAAATCACTTACCCATAACCGTGACTCTGTTTTTCAGCAAAAATATAAAAACAGGCGCGCCAATTAGAGCAGTAACAGCTCCAACGGGAAGTTCGGCGGGAGAAATTATAACTCTAGCAAAAGTGTCGGCGATGGTTAAAAATGCAGCGCCGCAAAAAAAGGATGCCGGAATAATTACTCTATTATCTGTTCCGAAAATTAATCGACATGCATGTGGGATGAGCAATCCAACAAATCCAATTATACCGCTAACTGAAACTGCGAGGCTAACCAATAGACTTGCAAGAATGTAGGAAATGTTACGCATCATTTTAATATTGATGCCAAGATTTTTAGACCCTTCATCGCCAAGCGCCATAACGTTGAACTTTTGTCCCATCAATGCCAAAGCTGCGGATATAACTATTGTTAGCGGAAGAATGAAATTCACTGAAGACAAATCTGCAAGAGATAAATTTCCAATTAACCAAAAGATTGCCGTGCGAAGGGATTCATCTAATAATGTAATCATCAAAAGAATGGCGGCGGAAAAAAACGCGCCAACCATTACGCCCGTTAAAAGAAGAACGTTTGGCTCAAGAATGCCGAATCTTTTTGCTAACATAAAAACCAAAATGATTACAAAAAAAGATCCCATAAACGCGAGAGCTTGTGTTCCAAAAAATGAAAATCCGAGTAGAAGAGAAAGTATTGCGCCAAATGTTCCTCCGCTGGAAACGCCGAGTATATACGGCTCTGCAAGCGGATTCATTAAAATTGCTTGGAATACTGCTCCGGCAACCGATAAGCCGCCGCCCACAGAAACTGCAAGTAGAATCCGGGGCAATCTTATTTTTATTATAATCTCGTTTGAAGAAAAAATTTCGGTGAAGGACAAATTTACTGAACCTATCTGAAGACTTACAAAAATTGACGCTAATAGCAGGCAGAATAAAAGTGAAAGTTTTATCAACAACGAGGCGGGAGTTAGGCTTTTAACGTTTTCCATAAATCATCTAATATTGTAGAAACACCTTCGCCGCTTGCAGATGAAAAGTATAAAATTTTACCGTTATACTTTTTCAATTTTCGTTTTTTCAATTCCTTTCTGTCTTCTTCGGCAATTAAATCAATTTTAGAAAAAGCAACAAGTTTGGTTTTCTTGCTCAGCTCGGAACTGAAATTTTTGAGTTCCTTAATTAAAATATTGTATTGCTCTTGATAATTTTCTTCGCTTGCATCAATTAAGAGTAATAGAATTTTTGTGCGTTCAATATGTTTTAAGAATTTGTGACCAAGCCCTTTACCAAGATGAGCGCCTTCGATGATACCGGGAATATCTGCCACAGAAAAACTTTGATAATCCTTATAATCAACGATTCCCAGATTTGGCTCTAAGGTGGTAAAAGGATAATCTGCAATTTTAGGTTTTGCCGCAGAAATTGTTGAAATAAAGGTTGACTTACCAGCATTTGGGAAACCCACGAGACCAACATCGGCGATTAATTTTAACTCAAGAATTATATCAAGCTCTTTGCCGGGTTTTCCATCTTGAGCGTAACGGGGAGTTTGATTTGTGGAAGTGGCAAAGTTGCTGTTTCCTTTTCCGCCTCTGCCGCCTTTTAGCAGTGTTAGTCTCGCATTCTCATCTTCCAAATCAGCAATAATTTCATCGGTCTCAACATTTTTAATTACCGTTCCAACAGGAACTTTAATAATCATATCGGAACCGCCTTTTCCGTCTTTGAGAGAACTTTGTCCCGCGGCTCCGCTCTGTGCAACAAATTTTCTTTTATACTTAAAAGCCAATAGGGTGTTTGTATTCCCGTCTGCTTCAAAAATTATACTTCCGCCGTTCCCGCCATTTCCGCCGGAAGGACCGCCTTTAGGAACAAATTTTTCTCTTCTGAATGCAACTGCGCCATTTCCGCCGTCACCGGCTTTTACATAAATTTTGGAGTAATCTATAAACATATTATTTATACTCTGCGGTCAAAGTATTCTGTAATAATTGATTTAAAAAGCCTCACTTCTTTGGAGTTTGGGTTCACTTTTGTGTTTTCACAAAGCTCCTCTACTACTAACAACGCCTTATCCTTATCATCCATATCGGCAATTTTTTCAACTGTATTTGCAAAATCTTCCATGTCGTAATCAAAAAGAACCTCAATAACTTTCGTCATTTTTTTATTTTCAAGTAATTCGGAAATCTCAATTTGCGCAGTATCCAAAGACCGACGAGGAGTTTCTAATTCATCTTCTGTTAATTTGTGATCATCGGATTCAAAAATAATCGGGCTTACGGTTTTCACTTCAGGCTCAAAATCATCATGGAATAAATTCGGTTCGTCTTCGTCATCTATAGTTGAATCAGTACCCTTTATTACTTTATTTGATTCGGCATCTTCTTCTGAAACACCTGCTACGGAACTGTACAATTCTTCAGCGGATTCGTTGCGCTCATCATTTTCGATTAATTCATTTTCAGGTTGATGCACTTCCTCAATTTTCTTTTCCTCTGAAATTTGTGAATCCTCCATTTGCTCAACAGTTTCTTCCGCCTTAGCTGTTAACGGATCTTGTTGCTCTGCAACAATTTCATCAGTCTTTGCAATTATCGGTTCTTGTGGCTCTTCAATAATTTCTTCTTCTTCGAATTCTATTTGATCATCGTCTGTTTTTGCATCTTGGTCAAAAGTTTCGGAGAAATATAAAGTTGCTGCATCATCGTGATGAGTTTCATTTTCATCCTCATCTTTTCCTTCGACTTCAATTTGCTCTTCAACAACTTCTTCAACTTTTACTGGAATTTCTGTTTCCTCTTCCAAAACAGATTCAAGAGGAACATCAATTATTTTTCGAACTCCATCCTCAATATCTTTTTCGTGCAAATCTTCAGATTGTATTTCCTCTTCAGGGCTGCTTTCAATATTGGGTTCAACATTATCAGGCTCTTCAATTAATTCCTCAATTTGCTCTTCTTCATTACCAAGGGAAACATCATCACTCTCAAATGACTTACCTATTTCTTCTTCGTATAATTTATCCGTTTCAAAATTGTTCTCATAAAGAGGAATGGTTTCAATCTCAGACTTAGGTTCTTTCACTTCAATTATTTGTTCCGTCTCTTCAACTTCAACAAATGCTTCTTGAGTTTCGAACATTAAGCCGGCAAATAATTTTTGAAAATCTTTTACTTCAAGTTTTCTTTGCGCATCGTCATGTGCTATTGCAGCCAGTCTTTCTAAATGCTGCGTTAAATTTTTGTCTTTCAGAAAAAGCTCAACAGCTTTTCGCGGAATCCTTTTATTATTGCCGAATCCGATATTATAAAACTCTGCCATTGAATCGAGAGCCCCGTTTATCACGTTGTTAAGATTCGATTCCAATCCTAAATTGTCTATTCGTGTAAGAAGATTTTCGAATTGATCTTGCGTAAAAGCGGCAATTCTTTTTTTCTCAAGGTAAGTAACAATAATATTCTTGAGGAAAGGATAATAATAAATATAATTCAATATCTGCTTGATTTCGGCGGTGGATTTCTTTTCGCCGTCTTCGTAAATAAATTTTATCAGCGCCCACTTGGGTCTCGCCAAATAGTTAAATGTAAATGAAGAAGCGTGCAAAATTAATTTCTCGATATACGAATTCGTGAATCTTTTAGATTTTTTAACTTCTTCGCTGATCAGTCCGAAGTACTTGCCTATTTTTTCGCCGGAGTAATCGAGCAACGAATCTTTAAGTAACTTCTGGCGATCCTCATAAATTAAAAAATCAATTTCCGCAGAAATGTATTGAAGTATGGCAGGATGCAGATCTGCGGTTAGAAGCTGCTCATAGGTTATAAATGAACCTAGGCGATTAACCTTATTATGATTGAAATCATAAATGAATTGAATTTCCCGCTCGAACATAATTTGCTGTGATTATTATTAAAAAATTGAAGAAGCAATATTGTTAGAGTAATTATAGTGAAAAGGCATAAAAAAATCCCGATTAATGTTCTTAACCGGGATTTAAATGTTTACAAGGCAATTGCTACAAATCTACATTTTGAGTCTTTATTTTTGAATTAATAAAGTCTCTGTTCATTCTAGCAATGTTCTTAATTGATATTCCTTTCGGGCATTCGGCTTCGCAAGCGTAAGTATTTGTGCAGCTTCCGAATCCCATTTCGTCCATTACTTTTACCATCTTCTGAACTCTTTCGTAACGCTCCGGCTGCCCCTGGGGCAGAAGTGCAAATTGAGAAACCTTAGCGCCAACGAATAACATTGCGCTTGCGTTCTTACAAGTCGCAACGCAAGCCCCGCATCCAATACATGCCGCAGCGTCAACGGCTTCAAGCGCAACGTCCTTTGGAATAGGAATTTCGTTAGCATCCGGAACGCCGCCGGTATTTACAGAAACAAATCCGCCGGCTTGCATAATTTTATCGAAGGCAGATCTGTCCACTATTAGATCTTTAACAACTGGAAATGCTTTTGCCCGAAACGGTTCAACCCAAATTGTTTCGCCGTCGTGGAAATTTCTCATGTGAAGCTGACAAGTTGCAATTTTAGGAATTGGTCCGTGAGCTTCTCCGTTAATTGCAAGTCCGCAAGTACCGCATATACCTTCGCGGCAGTCGGATTCAAATGCGATGGGGTCTTTTCCTTCGCGCTCTAAATTGTTGTTTATTTCATCCAGCATCTCAAGGAAGGATGTATCGGGTGAAACAGTAACGCTATATTCCGCAAAAGTTCCAACTTCGGATGGACCGGCTTGTCTCCAAATTTTCAATTTCAGTTTTAAATTATTACCACTCATTATTTATAACTCCTCGTGGCTAGTTTAACATATTCAAAATTAAGAGGCTCTTTATGAAGATTCCACTCGCTTCCGGATTTATATTCCCAAGCAGAGACGTGAGAATAATTCTCGTCGTCGCGTAAAGCTTCGCCGTCTTCGGTTTGATATTCCTCACGGAAATGTCCGCCGCAGGATTCCTTTCT
>JAHJTX010000276.1 GCA_018829545.1 Bacteroidota bacterium
TAACCGCCAATCCAGATTTTATGTTCTTCATCCTCATACATCCCTCTCACACTGGAATAAAACAATGAATGTGGATTTCCTTTCTGGTGCCGTAAATGAAAAAATTTATTTTTGGCAATATCGTGATTAAAAATACCTCCTCCATTTGTTCCCGCCCAGAGGACATCTGTTCGATCAATAAACATGGAACGGATATTTGGGAAGAAAAGTGAATTATCAATCGGATCAAATGGTACTGAATGAAAAAAAGTGTTGTTCGAGCGAATCCATTGAATAAGTCCGTTATTTGTTGAGCTTATCCAAACTGAACCCTCATTATCTTCGATCATTGAATTAGCATAATCAAAGGCATATTTAGGAGTAATTCTCACCCACGAATACTTGTTTTTTTTTAATGAGGAATTGTCGCTAGAATCGATTTGTAATTGGAAAGCACCTTCCTCGAAAATTGAAACAATAATTTCACCCGTGCGTAATTGCAAAACCGAAGTAGCTTCCTTGTTACCGTATTCAGAATTAAAATGATATTGTTGAAATGAATCGCTTCCTTTATCGAACAAACAAATTCCATCTGACGTGCATACCCAAATACGACCCTGACTATCTTGATAAATATATCGGATAATATCGGAGCCGATGCTGTATTTGTCAGAATTATTTCTATAATGTTGAAACGAGTACCCATTTCCTTTTTTCAAGCCTTTGTTCAGACCAGCGTCTATTGTTCCAACCCAAACTGTTCCATCCTTTGCTTCAACAACTGACGTGATATGATTTGAAGAAAGCGATGTTGAATCAGAGGGATTATGCTTGTAAGTTTCAATTCGACCCGTTGGTAACGAAAGCAAAGAAATGCCATTTAATTCTGTCCCAATCCACAAATTATTTTCGTTCCCAAGTGCAAGTTGAGAAATTTGCTGACCCGAAAAGGGATTGGAATTCGACGCAAATTGTTTGGAAACTGTAAATGTAAATCCATCGTAGCGATTTAAACCATCACGGGTTCCGAACCACATAAATCCGTAACCATCCTGAACAATTGATGTAACAGCTCCTTGGGAAAGACCTTGCTCAACGGATATGTGGTTGAATTCTTGAATTTTTGATTGGGAATATAGCGGCGAAGATATCCAGAATGTGCAGAAAACAACAAAGAGTGTAACGAGAAAAAATAGATCTATCACCTTAGCTGGAAGAACGTTTGATACTTGAAGAATATTTGAATTTTGTTTTGTCAATTTTACACGCATTCAAGAGTGATGAACTTAGGTTAAGACAATTGAATTTTCCACATTCCGTATTAACCAAACCTGTGGGCAAACTTAACTAGCAGATTTCCATTCTGCAAACAATTACATCAAAAATAGATCGCGGAGGACACGTCTCATACGGATAATCACGGTAAACTTGCCTGCAGTAGTCAATCATTGTCATAGTCATGATCTTAGTCATAGTCTGGGGAGTCCTCAGATTATGATTAAGAGATTTTGATTAGTGAAATCTCGTATACATTTTTAACTCAATTCCTTTGAATTCTGGTTCGTAACGACAGACACCCCCCGTGCAAATGGTTTCGGCTTTTCTGGAACCGGCGAGTATTGACAAATCTATGTGTTGATTGAGTTGATAACTGAATTGAATAAATCCCCAAAATTTTCTTACCATCTTCTCAGGCTGCGGTTCTCATGTAAGCATTTCGGTTACTAAGGAAATTGAATATTTAGGAGAACGTAGATATTTGATTAAAAATACATCGGTAAAATATATTTCAGAATTAGTAATGCTAATTTTCCTTATCTCAACAATATCATTTTCTTTGTTTCCTTAAATTCACTCGCATTCAAAGTGTAAAAGTAAATTCCCGATGATAATCCTTCAGCGTTGAATTCAATAGTGTAATTTCCCGGTGTATGTACTCCATTAATGAGTGTGCGGATTTCTTGACCGAGAATGTCGTAAACTTTTAATACTATGTTTTGTTGAGATACGCTGCCGAGGGTCTTTACACTTGGAACTTGAAACTTTATAACTGTTCTCGGATTAAACGGATTCGGATAGTTCTGCTCCAGTTTAAATGAATTCGGCGATTCAATTAAAGTTTTCTCAGCATTTGTTGTCAGTACGTGTTCTCCCATTTCTCCAAATTTGTTTTCTATAATTCCATACTCCAAATTATATGGAACCCATAAACGGTGATATGATCCCTGAAAGTTTTCATTATCATTGGAGCCGCCATTTGACGGCAAACCCCAATTTGCCCCGTATTTATAACCAATTACTAGCGGTGTATAGGGTGGGAAACTTATTTCAATTGACCATTTACCATCCCCCTTTATCTCGTCCCCATTAATGCCCTCATCATTTAGGAAGCGTATTTCTGTTGAATCTTCAACCGGCCAACCACTTTCAGGCCAACTTAATGGAAAAGTTGATCCGGCTATAAATACATTGTCAACATTTTCGAATTCCGTACTGGTTAAATAGTTAATAGCTACCGTCATATCTAAAATAAATTTTATTGTCGGAAAGATTAATGGGGGTCCGATTTCGTAATCATTAAACGTGCGCAATATATTTATGATCTGACTTACAATATCGTCATTTGTTATTGTAAAATGCCTCTCATCATTATTTTCCCAAGTTGCTCCTTGCTGTGTAGTGTAAGCATACTTATAAAAAATTACATCATTTTCCCAAGCCTCAATATCAATTGATCTCTCATAGATGAAGACATTATTTTCTGTTTGAGCCATTACATCTTGATTAGACCATCCATTGAATGATCCTCGTACACTTAAGATTGAATTAGCCGGATCGAATCTTCCGGACTCAATCTCAAACTCCATGTTGGCTTGAAAAGTTACAGTTACTATTGTGCCAAGTGAAGAGATATCTTCAAAATAGGCTTCATAAATATTATCCGCTTCCTTTACTGTATATTTTCGATTAGTAGTGCTTTCCCAGCCGAATCCATCTTTTATGAACTTAAAAAATATTATTGAACCGACTTCGAAATCGGATAATGTTGTGACGTATATGCTGTCACCATCCTCATCCGCCATCTGATTCGCTGAATTGCTCCAATCATTGAATGAACCACCTAGGAATAACGTCCCGCTTGCCGGATTAAATTTCCCTTCTATTATTTGAAAAAACATATTGCATTTAAAAGTGATGCTGACTGAAGTTGCGTTTTCTATTGTTTCAGGATTTTGAATGTTTTCTTTTATGTGAGTGTCTGCAATAATTGGATTAACAAAAGAATTAATTTGAAAAAGCGATATAATCACAAATAGTATAGTACTCGTTGGAAAGAATAAAATTCTATGAGACGGTTCATTCGGCATAAACCCTCCATCCCTATTTAATTAATATGCATTTACTTGCCTTAAAATTACCAAAAGTTTTCAGAATATAAAAATATGCGCCGCTTGCAAAGTTACTACCATCAAATCTAACCTTGCACTTATATAAGGGCAACATAAACTTTTTCAAAAATTACTTCAATAATTGAAATAGAACGCATATCCACCTTTTCTCGCTACGGTGGACAAGGCGATACGGATCGTACTATACTCTCAGATGGTTTTTCTCGCATAAGGCAATTTGTAAATCCGCGTTGCGAAGCATTATTGTTAATCCGTGTTCCATTAAATGTTATTCGTTGTAATTCATTGTCATAGTCCTGGTTGTAGTCATAGTCATAGTCTGGGGAGTCCTCAGATTATGATTATGATTATGATTAAAAGTAAGGATATCGTAAAAACTTATCGAGCACAGTTTGTTCTTTTTAGCGGTCTTGCGTAAATTTCCGTCAGAAAGAAATGAGGATGTGATGAATATAGACAAAGACTTGCAATCGATTCAGGAAGTAAGAGATTTAATTCAGATTGCAAAAGATGCGCAGAAAGAGTACAAGCATTTCAATCAGCAGCAAGTTGATAAAGTTGTGAAAGCTATGGCAGATGCCGGATATGCTGAGTCCGAGCGCCTTGCGAAGTTAGCCCACGAAGAAACCGGATTCGGCAAATGGCAGGATAAAGTTATTAAAAATCAATTTGCGACAAAAAATGTTTACGAATCAATAAAAGATTTGAAGACTGTCGGAGTTATCGATATTCAAAAAAACGGAAAGATTGTAAAAATAGCAGAACCAATGGGAGTTATTGCGGCTCTTATTCCATCGACAAATCCAACTTCAACTGCAATGTTCAAATCTATCATATCCTTAAAATGCAGGAACGCTTTAGTTGCGAGTCCGCACCCTAGAGCAATTAATTCAACAGCGGAAGCGATAAAAGTTATATCCGATGCCGCAGTGAAGGCAGGCGCCCCGAAAGGATTAATACAATGTATGACAAAACCCACACTGCAGGGCACAGAAAGTTTAATGAAGGATAAAGACGTAGCTCTTATTCTAGCAACTGGAAGCAATCCAATGGTTAAAGCGGCTTACAGTGCCGGAACGCCTGCATACGGAGTCGGATCGGGGAACGTTCCCGCATTCGTGGATAGATCGGCAAATGTTCAAAAAGCTGTTGCGGATATTATTTACGGAACTACATTCGATAACGGCACATTGTGTTCATCCGAACAAGCGATGATTGTTGATAGACCAATTAAAGAAAAAG
The DNA here is from genome assembly GCA_018829545.1 of Bacteroidota bacterium. Lineage (GTDB taxonomy): Bacteria > Bacteroidota > Ignavibacteria > Ignavibacteriales > Melioribacteraceae > JAHJTX01. Next base: position 4,632 of record JAHJTX010000276.1, read on the forward strand.
CCATTGAAGAAGCTAAGAGATTGGGCGGCTATTTTGTAACCCAAGAAGAAAAGGTGAAATTAGAAAAAGCTGTTATAAAGGACGGGCACATCAATCCGGATATAGTCGGGAAAAGCGCAGTTTATATTGCCGAGAAAGCCGGCTTTAATGTTCCCGCTGATACGAAAGTTTTGCTTGCATTCTGCGATAAAGTTGGACGCGATGAACCGTTATCAATGGAAAAGCTTTCTCCCGTATTAGCTTTTTATACAGTTGACGGCTGGTTGGAAGGGTGTCACAAATGTATCGAGCTTCTGGAATTTGGAGGAATCGGACACACACTTGCTATTCATTCGAATGACAGAGAAGTAATAATGAAATTCGCGCTGGAAAAACCGGCGTTTAGAATTGTTGTAAACACACCAAGCTCGGTTGGAGCGGTTGGTTACACCACTGCCCTTTACCCATCAATGACTTTAGGAGTAGGTACCTGGGGCGGTTCAATAATTTCTGAAAACGTAACCGCAAAACATTTGATGAATGTTAAGACTTTAGCATTCGAGACTAATCCTGTAAATCCCGGTAATTCGGTCTCCTCATTTGAAGATTCATCAACTGCCACTTCTCCTCACACTAGTTTTATTGATCAAATCGAGGACAGACTCCGCGCCCGAGCTGGGAATCCAATCACAAAACCTTTTGAAAACAATTCATCGAAAAGTGCTGAAATTGGAGATGCAAAATCTTATGGCTCTGGTATTTCAAAGCAAGAAGTTGATAAAATTCTTAGAGAGTTTAACTCAAAATAATTTTTAAGGAAATATTGAATGTCGTTTAATAACTGGAATATTGAGAAAGGCGACTACGTAAGCAGCCAGAAAGATTCTAAACTTGAATTTGAGAGGCTGAGGAAGCGAGCCAAATATAAATCAATAATATGGCTGATTGTTTATCTGATAATCTTAGCCGTTGTTGCACATTTAATTTTCAGTTAGTCGCTGTACCGTTCCAGTTTGAATTTTTCACCGAGGTAAAGTTTTCTAACTTCGGAATCATTTGCAAGCATATCCGCTGAGCCGTCTTTAAAAATTGTTCCGTTAATAAGAATATATGCCCTATCAACAATACTCAAAGTTTCGTGAACGTTGTGATCGGTAATCAATATACCAATTCCCTTGTGTTTTAAATTGGCAACAATACTCATAATGTCTTCAACTGCGATAGGGTCAACTCCGGCGAATGGTTCATCGAGCAAAATAAAATTGGGCGTTGAGGCAAGCGCTCTAGCGATTTCTGTTCTGCGTCTCTCGCCGCCGCTTAATTGAAATCCTTTACTTTTTCTAATGTTAGCAATAGTCAATTCCTCAAGTAAGGATTCCATTCTCTCGTTTCTTTCTTTGGCTGTAAGTTTGAGCATTTGAAGAACTGCCATAATATTGTCTTCGACGCTTAATCTTCTAAAAACAGATGCTTCCTGCGGTAAATATCCAATTCCCATTTTTGCACGCGTGTACATGGGCTGGGAAGTTATTTCTTCCTTCTCTAAAAAAACCTTTCCACCATTTGGTTTTATCATCCCTACTATCATGTAAAATGTGGTTGTCTTTCCAGCTCCATTTGGTCCGAGCAGTCCAACAACTTCGCCCTGCTTAACTTCAACGGAAACTTTGTTTACGACCGCCCGTTTTTTATATACTTTCACCAAATCTTCGCTTCTTAGAGTGAGAATTCCCGGCATGATAAACCTTTAATTTTTATTAATTATAAAATCATTTCTTTTGGGTCTATTTAAATGAATAACAAATCTGGGCAATGTAAATTCCTGTTCTTTTGAAACAACCAAATTTTCAGGATGGTATTCACTCTTAACTGCCCCGAATAGGCGAACGTCTTTCACTTTGTTATTTTCCAAAAATATCTTGGCGCTGTCTGCGCTTGATTTCAGCAATCCATTCGGCTCTTCTTCTTCAAACATGAAATAAATACTCAACACATTTTCATCAACGTATGTCCGCTCTAATTTCCTTTGGTTGAACATGAGCTTAATTTTATTGCCTGAAATCTGATCGAACCGATATTCGTAGCCTTCCTTTTTTGATACGATTAAACCGTCGTAAAAAATATCTATCTGTTTCAATTCGCTTTCAAAAAGATAGATTGCAATTGAATCGCCGCTTAACTGAGATTCTTCGAACCACATTATCGGCTTTCTTTTTTCTTCATCAAATTGATACGTAACTATTTTATCATCCAGTCTAAATAAAATAGAATAATCGTTTACAGAACTAAATCCACCTCTGAGAATATGAACATTGCCCTCGGCAATTAATTTTTTAGTTGAATCGTTTATCGCTTCCATAAAGTCTGATTTAATAAACAACGTATCTACAGCACCGGATTCAGTTGTATCGATTTTAGTTAATTCAGGATTGCCGGAAATTTTTGTTGTAAGAGTTTGATTATCATCTATCATTTTTTGTCCGGTAATTTCGAGTGCATCTTCACGCGAAATAATTTTTACATTTCTTTGCGCGTGAGTTAATTTTGTATCGCGCCAGTGAACCAGACTATCGCTGAATATCTCAGATTTTTCGTCCGCAATTTTAACATTCCCGACTGAGACAGCTTTATTCAATTGTTCAAAATAAATTAAAAAATCAGAAGTGAGTGTGCTCGCTGAATCAACAAGTTTTACATTCTCGTAAAACTCTGCTCTTTCTTCCTCAAAATAATAATAACCGCGTTTTGCCGTTAAAACAATACTGCCGTCAAGCAGCTTAACATTTTCATATGAATAAGTGTATTTCTGATTTCCGTAGTAAAAACCTCTCTCGGTAAAAATCTCAATGGAATCCTGAACTGCATGAACGCTGCCGATTAATTCCGCATTGTTTTGAGTGATATTCTGAATTGCTTTATCGCAGGTGATTCTAACATTTCCCTGAATCATAACAACGTTGCCCACTACTTCGCGAATCGATTCCCCGTTGATGGATTTACCGAATAATGTTTTCCCTGTAACTTTTATCGGCTCATTATTCTGCTGAGAGAAAACCGAAAGACTAAGAAAGAGAATTGCTATAATTAAGTTCCTCAGCATCAGTTTCCGTTTGGTTTGGTTGTTTGATAAGTAACGTTGTGGATTACATAATTTTGAAGAGTTTGGTCTGATTCGAACCCGTAACCTTCAATAATTTCGTCATTCGTTGTAATCGTAACAAACTTTTCTGTTGTTATTTTTCTGTCTGTATTTCTCCACATCAGTTCACTTGTTTCCAATTTTGTGCCGGCGCTGTCGTTAACAGCAACTACGCTGTCAATTGCAAACATGTTTTGGGTAATATCATCAACCCTTCCCCTCTTTGAAGTAAGAACAGAAGCTTTAACTCCCTCTTGATTATAAAAATCAATTAACACGCCTGTAAGCTTTTTTTCTTTGGGATTTTCAAACGCTTCAATATGATAGGAAAAGAGAACCGCTTTTAATTTTCCCGACTCGGTGAATAAAATTTTAGAATTCCAGCTTTCCTGCGAAGGGAGATTTTTGTCCTCAAGATTCAGATCAATCTTCGGCTTAACCTTATGATCGGCACACTGTGCAAATACAATTACGATTAATGCCGCGATAAATATTTTCATCTTTTCTGAAGACCCAATTTTACTAAATCGTGGAGATGAACTATGCCGACCGGTTTGAGCGTTTTATTTATCACAATGAGTGATGTGATATTGTAACTTTCCATCTGCTGAAGTGCGAACGATGCAAGATAATCTTGTTCAATCGTTTTAGGCTCGCTATTCATTACATCTTTTGCTTTCAATCCGGACAGGTCCAAAGATTTCTCAAGAAGCCGCCTTAAATCACCATCAGTAATAACCCCAATCAATTTACCTTGATTATTTGTAACGCACGTCATCCCCAATCTTTTTGAAGTCATTTTCAAAATTGTTTCTTTTAACGACGTTGTTGCGCGTACGATTGGCACATCGCCTTTGTCATACATAATTTCAGAAATCAAAAGCGATAATCTTTTCCCCAAACTTCCGCCTGGATGAAGCAGCGCAAAATCATCGGCAGTAAAACCATTTTTCTCTAATAACACTACGGCTAAAGCGTCTCCCATTACAAGAGCGGCAGTAGTTGATGCTGTTGGCGCCAAATCATAAGGACAGGCTTCTTCTTTTACGCCGACATCTAAAATTATATCGCACACTTTTCCAATTTTAGAATTTCTCTTGCCAAGCATTCCAATTACTTTTACGCCGATTCTTTTCAGCATGTAGATCAAGTTAATTAGTTCCTCTGTGTCCCCGCTTTTAGAAATGATTATTACAGTGTCATTTTTTCTAACCATTCCCAAATCACCGTGGAGCGCATCGGTTGGGTGCATAAAGAATGATGCAGTGCCCGTTGAATTCAATGTTGCAACTATCTTGCGGGCAATTAAACCGGACTTACCCATGCCGGTGAAAATCACACGCCCTTTCGATTTATAAATTCTATTGACGGCTTTAACAAAATCGCCATTAATTTTTTCTGCTAATTGGCTAATTGCCTCGCCTTCAATTTTAATAACTTCTTTACCTTTGGCAATTATTTTTTCATCGGACACAAAAACCTCGTTATAAATTTCAATGTTGCTGCTCCATTATTAAACCACAATTTTGGCAAACTAATGGAACTATTTTCTCTTAACTATGGAATCAATTTCCATTATTTCCTTCAGCGTTTCTTCCAATTCATTCAGAGGAAGCTGGCTGGCTGAATCGCTCTTTGCGTTTGCAGGATCAGGATGAACTTCTAAGAACAATGCGTCTATTCCAACGGCAGCGGCGGCTCTTGCGAGAGGCTTAATAAACTTAGGCTGTCCGCCCGTTATATTCGAACTGCCGGGCATTTGAACTGAATGAGTTGCATCCATCACAACAGGAAAACCTAGCTCGCGCATTATCAGCAAAGAGCGCATATCAACAACTAAATTATGATAGCCGAATGTTGTTCCTCTTTCGGTTAGCAGAATCTGAGAATTTCCCGTTGATAGAACTTTTTCGGCTGCGTGCTTCATATCTTCCGGAGCAAGGAACTGACCTTTTTTAATATTTACGACTTTTCCGGTCATTCCTGCAGCAATTAATAAATCAGTTTGTCTGCAAAGGAATGCAGGGATTTGCAAAATATCCGCAGCGTTTGAGATGTTACTTGCTTCTTGAGGTGAGTGAATATCGGTCAATACCGGCAGGTGAAATTCCTTTTTAACTTTCTCAAGTATCTTTATAGATTCTTCAACTCCTATTGTAGCAAAGGAATCTCCGCTTGTTCTATTTGCCTTTTTGTAACTGGCTTTAAAGATATACGGGATATTTAACTTCCCTGTGATTTCTTTAATCTTCTCAGCGGTTTGCAGAGTGATTTTTTCGCCTTCAACAACGCAAGGTCCGGCAATTAAGACTAACGGTTTATTATTGCCGATAGAAATTGAGTATTCATTTAATGTGATTTCATTACTGATCTTTTTCATCGAAAAATGTGCTTTCTGATTTTTTAAATTTTCTCTTTTTATTAAATCGCGCATAAGCAAGATCTGTTGCTTCTCTGCCGCGAGGTGTGCGTTTTATAAATCCTTGCTGAATTAAAAACGGCTCGTAAACTTCCTCGATAGTTCCGGGGTCTTCATTCACAGAAACGGCGAGTGTGCCAAGTCCAACCGGTCCGCCGTTAAATTTTTCAATAATAGAAAGAATAATTTCCTTATCCATTTCATCTAAACCGAATTCATCAACTTCGAGAGCGTTCAAGGCTATTTTAGAAATTGCCAGCGATATTTTATTCTTGTTTTCATAATCAGCAAAGTCCCGCGTTCTGCGGAGTAGTCTGTTGGCTATTCTTGGAGTTCCGCGTGATCTGCGCGATATTTCATCGGCAGCATCTTCATCAATTGCGATATTCAAAATTCCCGCGGAGCGTTTAATTATTTTGCTTAAAAGTTCCGGTTCATAGTAATCCAAACGCGATTTAATCCCAAATCTATCTCTTAGCGGAGCAGTTAATAATCCCGCTCTTGTTGTAGCGCCAATTAAAGTGTATTGCGGCAATTTAATTTGAACGCTGCGCGCGCTGGGACCGGAATCAATCAAGATATCAAGTTTAAAATCCTCCATTGCAGAATATAAATATTCTTCTACAACGGGGCTTAACCGGTGAATTTCGTCTATGAATAAAACAGATTGCTCTTCAAGATTGGTTAGAATACCTGCAAGGTCACCAGGTTTTTCGAGTACGGGTCCGGAAGTTACTTTCACTTTAACGCCCATCTCGTTTGCAATTATATTCGCAAGAGTAGTTTTTCCTAATCCAGGCGGTCCGGTTAGCAGAACATGATCGAGACTTTCAGCCCTTTTTTTTGCCGCGCCGATGAATACTTTTAAATTATCGGTAATCTTTTTTTGTCCGGTAAACTCGGCAAATCCTTTTGGACGCAAAGTTGTTTCGATTAATATTTCTTCTTCTTTCGGAGAAGGGTCTATGTTTTGAGAATTTCTCATTTATATACTTTCTCTAAACTGAATTTTTTTTTTATTGCTGCAAACCAATCCTTCCATTTCAATTTATTCCTCTCCGTTATAACTGCAAGCCAGGTCATTAAAACTATTAACAAGAGAGCCACTGACACAGAGCTGAGTAAATTTAGCGATTTCGCAAATAAATATGTCAATCCGGGAACCCATGCAGAGCCATAAACAATAATTAGATGAACTACATAAATCATCAGAGAATGTCTTCCTAAAGCTCTAATTGCAAAAGGAAAAGATTTAATCTTAAGTGAGATGAACGAGCCCAAAGAATTAAAAAGAAAAACGATTCCGAGTCTGTATAAAAAAGCAATTATGGGTGATTTCCAAAAATCTGTGCTTAAGCCTAATATTTCCGCTGATTGCTGAATGAAAACGGAAAGTCCAATGAGTGATATTCCTATCATTGTTAAGGTGAATGAAAACCTCTTTTTATTTACCAGATCAGACCTTTTGGAGAAAAATACTCCAAGAATACCGCCGGCAAACATGTAACCGAGCCACGGGAAAAGTGGGAAATATGATTGCGAGTAATTTCTAAGATATGATGCAAATACCAAGTGCATATAATCAAGCCATTCTATTGTTCTTACAATGGGCGTAAGAACCACAGAAACTATCGTTGCAATTGAAAAAAGAATAATTGCATCAATTTTTGCTATTTCGGAGAGAAACGATATCCCTAGAATGAATAAAAGTCCGAAAGCAATTAAATGCAGTGCATCTACCGAAAAGAAAATTCCCCATTTTATTTCAGTAACACTTGCAAAATCGAAATTGCCAGCCGGAAAGTGAAGAAGATATCCGATGAGCAATAAAGTTACAAATCGTTTAAATCCACGCGTTGTCATTGGATTAGAAAAAAACGTTATGGCTTGCTTGCGATAAAGGTAAGTAAAAACAGTTCCTGCAGTAAACATAAATAAAGGAGCGGTAAATCCCCTAAAAGTAAACCAAGCGCTGTAAAACGCCGAGTCGAAAGTTCTAAATTCATTTGAGAGCAGCGCATTGATTGTATGACCTTGCACCATAAAAATTACTGCCGCAGCTCTTATCAAATCTAAGTAAACAATTCTATATGGTTTTGTATTCAATTAACGAATAAGCTATTAATAAGTGCGGAAAGATACAGAAAGAATGAGATTTATTAAACAGGCGACTTTGGGGTAGGCTGAAAGCAGATTAATAAAATTTCAAATAACAAAAAACAAAATCCAAATAAACCTCAAAAAGCAAAAACAAATTTTCAAACAAAAACGCCAGACGAACAATTACACTAAAATACTACCGTCCAGTTTTTAGAAATTCCAAATGATAAAAACAAAAGCGTGTTAAATCCCAAAACATAAATATCAAATTTCAAATAAATTCGAAATAACAATTGTTCAAATTCAAAACCGCATGCGTTCATAATCGAGGCTGATTTGTTTTTTGTTGTTTGTCTTTTGTTGTTTGATTTTTATCCCGATAAAAAACATCGGGACATGTTTTGTGATTTGTTTCTTACTATTTGGTGCTTTATACTTGATTCTGGTTACTCGATACTGGTTACTTGATACTGGTTACTTGAAACTAAGAACTAAGAACTATGAACTATGAACTATGAACTAAGAACTATAAACTACGAACGTGCAACTCTCTAGTCCCTTGGATGTTCCGAGACCCAGTTTTTTAGAAATTCCACAATTTCTGTTGTTGGAGCGCCGGGAGTAAATAATTCGCCAACTCCCATTTTTTTTAATTTGGCAACATCTTCTTCCGGAATAATACCGCCGCCGAAAAGGAGAATATCGTCAACTCCTTTTTCTTTCATCAGATTTAATATTTTAGAAAAGACTGTATTATGCGCACCGGATAGAATGCTTATCCCAATAGCGTGAACGTCTTCCTGAATCGCCGCTTCGACTATCATTTCAGCGGTTTGTCTTAAACCAGTATATATAACTTCCATTCCTGCATCGCGCAAAGCTGCGGCAACAACTTTTGCTCCGCGGTCATGTCCATCCAATCCCGATTTAGCAACGAGTACTCTTATTTTTTCATCCATTGAAAAACCTTTTGATAGAATTTAATGCGTGCAAAATAGGGTTTTGTTGAAAGATTTGCTACACGAACAAATATGTTTGCCACTAATCTGCCGAACGCAGTCAAGTTTCCATAATGGACACGAATA
>JAHJTX010000277.1 GCA_018829545.1 Bacteroidota bacterium
ATTGCCCGCTTCAAAGATAAGTTTGTCTGAATGGAATTACTCCTCAATTTCGTTCTCAACAGATAATAGAAAGATATTCTACATTGCTAATCAAAACAGGAATGGTAATCAGGTATATTCACGCCTTTTATCCGGAGGAAGATCAACACAAATAACAACTTTCCCCAATTCGGTTCAAAGATATTCGCTTTCCTCTGACGGCGTTAAAATATTATTTTTAGCAGAGGACACATTAACCACAGACGAAAGAAAATCAATAAATGAGAAGAAAGACGGTTATTACTACGAAGAGAATAGAAAATTCAATTCCGTTTATGAATTTGAATTATTGACAAAGAAAAGGACGAAGTTGACTTTTGGTTTTAACATAAAATCTTTCGCCGTCTCGAAGAATGGGAAATATTTGGCTTTACTTGGGACAACTTCTGCAATACCTGGTGATGAACACTCGACAGAAATTTATTTGCTCGACTTGAGCACAAAAGCTGTTAAGAGGCTTACGCGTAATTCTGCAATCGAAAAACAAATTGCCTGGGGAATGAATGATGATTCAATCCTCTTCGTAGCCGCAGCAAATGAGAACCTTGAACCATATTACCAGGAATCCATTTTTAGTATTGGATTAATCGGAGATTCACCGGTTGATCTTCTTCCCAATTTTCAATATCAAGTGATAAAGTTCGAATTTGAGAGTAAATCAAAAAAAATATTTTTCATTGCGAATAAGGGACTAACTCAACAACTATTTCAATACGATTTAGAATCAAGTCAAGTAACTGAACTTACCAGCGTAATGGGAGTAGTTAAAGATTTTGCACTGAATCCGGTTTCATCAAAAATATTAATTCAATACACCGATCCTTCCGCACCCGATGAGTTTTACTTAAGCGATAATTCGAGAAATAATTTCAAAAAAATAATTGATGCAAATCCCTCGTTCGATAAATCAAACCTCGCTAAATATCAGCCGTTAGAATGGTTCAGTAATGACGGCGCAAAAATTCAGGGCAATTTAATTCTGCCAAAAAATATTGATAAGAAGAAACAATATCCCGTAGTAATTCAGCTTCACGGCGGACCAAATTCATCCTATCAACTTTCGTTCGGTTCATTTTGGGCATCGTTTCCTCACTATTTGGTTTCGCAAGGTTACTTAGTCTTTCAGCCAAATTACCGCGGCTCCACCGGATATGGAGATAAATTTATGCGCGGAATTATTGAAGACTTTTTTGAGCTTGGCACTGAAGATATTTTGAGCGGCGTCGATTTTTTAGTAAACACCGGAATAGCGGATAACAGTAAGCTGTTTTTAATGGGATACAGCGCAGGAGCTCACTTTACGAATTGGATAATTTCTCAAGACCAAAATTTTAAAGCCGCCATATCGATCGCAGGAATGGCAAACTGGATTAGTTTTTATTCTCAGACGGAAGTTCCGTACTTGAGAGAAATATGGCTGAATAGTATTCCATATGAGAATATGGATTTCTGGAATGAACTCTCTCCGGTTTATCACGCAGAGGAAATTAAAACTCCTACACTTTTTATTTGCGGTGAGTTAGACAAACGTGTTCCGTTGAATCAATCAATCGAAATGTACAGAGCTTTGAAGAGGATGAATGTGCCTACAAAACTGCTAATATTTCCAAGGGAATATCATTCAATTGAAGAACTCAAACACCAATATCAGTTGATAAAAGCAAGCGCTGATTGGCTTAATAAATATGTCAATTGAACATAACAGATCAAATATAATCGGTTGTTCGGTTTCTAATAAGGTTGAGCATTTCTTTAACCGCTTGCTCAACTCCAACGAAAATGGATCTTGCGATTACAGATTGACCGATGCTAACTTCGTCAATATCTTCGACAGTTAAAAAATCTTTCATGTTCAAGTAATTCAAGCCGTGACCGGCATTAACGCTGAGGTTCAACTTCTTTGCATGTTTGGCTGCAACATTAATTCGGTCAAGTTCTTCGTACATTTCATCTTCGCTTGCGGCATTTGCAAAATTGCCCGTATGAATTTCTATGAAATCACTTTTTATTTCTGCCGCCGCGTCGATATGAAGAATCTCAGGCTCAATAAACAGCGATACGGGAATTTCATGTTCGTGAAGTCTTTCGATTGCGGATTTAATTTTTGTAAGATTATCTATCACATTCAATCCGCCTTCGGTTGTTAACTCCTCCCTTTTTTCAGGAACAAGAGTTGCAAGTTCCGGCTGGATGTCACAAGCAATTCTAACAATCTCATCATTCGTAGACATTTCCAGATCAAGTTTTGTAGTTATCAATTCACGTAACAGCCGAACGTCCCTTTCATTTATATGCCGTCTGTCTTCACGCAGATGCACAACAATTCCATCAACGCCAAATTGCTCAGCCATTAAAGCGTAAGTGACCGGATCTGGCTGGGTTTCTTTTCTGGCATTTCTTAGAGTCGCAACGTGATCTACATTTAAACTGAATTTCATTTTAATATCCTTAATGATTTTTGCTTTTATTTTCTTACCGAAATTAACACTTAAAAAAGAATTATTCCATTTACAGAATTAGTGTATTTCATCTTTCAAAATATTGTCGAGAGTAAGTCCAACGAAAAAATAGCTATAAAATGTACAATTAGCGGATACAATATTGATCTTGTCCGCAAAGCTAAAATTCCAAGAGCAATTCCGCCGAAGATAGCGCTGAATGTTTCTAAGAACGGTTTGCCATTATGCAGAATCACAAATGGAATCATCTGAATGAACACTGCGTAAAATCCAAATTGCTTCTCGAGCCCGAACAACATGTAACCGCGCCAGATAAATTCCCACGCAATCAAATATAATAGAAGAAACAATTCATAAACAATAAATACTTGCCAATCACTTTTAGCTGCTTGCAGATGCGGATAACTTTTTGAAAATTCCGGCAATTGCGAAATTAAAAGAACTACCGGCAGCATAATTGCAATGAATACACCGGAAATCTTTAACCCTGCTTTGAAATCTCCGATAGATATTCCAAAAGAAGAAATTTGTTCTTTGAAATAAAATTTGATTATTAACACCGGAAGAATGAACAGAGTAAAAAAGTCGCCGACAAACCAGTAAATGAATTCAATTAGATCCTTATCCGGCCAGAACTCAAAAACGGTGTAATATAAATTGTATCTAAAAAACCGCCGTGAAGTAAAGTACCATGAAATTGTTTGAAGCACTGCAACTGAGATAAAAATAATCACAACTCTTTTATCAAGCGATTTTAGTTTTTCTAAAGCGTCTTTTATTTCATTTTTAAGAATTGTGGGCATAATTCCTTCTGAGTTGTTTGGACAACTCAAAAATAAGTTATTATTAACACCTATAAAAGCAAGATTACGAAGTCCGCTTGTAGACCAGGAAATACGTTAAATAAGGGGAAAACTAATTGTAAAAGTTGATCCTTCATCTTTCCGGCTAAAGAGTTCAACTTTTCCGTTTAATTGTTCGGTTGTGTTTTTGACTATTGAAAGACCGAGACCTGTACCCTCGGGATAAGCATCTCGCAAAGAATCAACACGGTAAAATCTTTCGAATACTCTGGGTGTTTCCTTCTCTGGAATTCCAAAACCCGTATCTGTAACTTTCACAATAAAAGTATCCTTTTCGACCTTTGATTCGAAGCGGATGCTTCCATTGGGCCGGTTATAATTAATTGCATTTGTTAACAGATTAGAAAAAATCACCTTTATTAAATTGTCATTAGCAAGTATAAAAAAACGGGGCTCGCTCTCTAAAATTTTATGTTCAAACTTCAGCTTTTTAGATTCCGCTAATAATTTATATTCGGCGGCAATTTCTTTTAGTATGGACGAAGGATCAATTTTTCCCAATTTTTCAATTTCATTTTTTTGAATCCGTGAGAGTTGGAGGAGATCATTTACAATGTTTTCAAGTTTTGAAGCTTGTACTTGTATCTTAGTTAAAAATTTTTGCTGAATTTCAGAATTGTTCATTTTACTGGAGAGCAAAGTTTCTGCAAACCCTTTAATTGAAGTAAGCGGAGTTTTAAATTCATGACTTACGTTAGCCACAAAATCACGGCGCATAATTTCGACTTTTCGAATTGCAGTCATATCTTCAACCGAGAGCACGAATCCCGTGTTCCTCGAACCAAACACAACAAATTCATTAAGTTGGTATTCAATATATGTGTCGTGAAAATACTTTGTTCTTCTATTAATTTTTCGTGGATTTTTCAAAAACTCGCTTATATCGTTAATTAACGGTGTGAAAAGAATGAAATCATAAAAATAAAGTCGAGGAATTAGTTCAACATTTATCTCCATGATTTTGCAAAATGAGTTGTTGAAAAACAACAAACGTCCTTCCTCGTCAAATGCCGCTATCCCTTCATTTAATGAATTAAAAATTCCAAGAAGCTGGTTTTTATCGTTGTTCAAATTATTATTTCTATGGTTGGCTTCAGAGAGTATTGAATCCACATTTCTGATGATTTCATTTAATTCTTCGTACTTTAAATTTGGCAGATGTTTAAGGTTTACAAAATCTTGCTTGAATGAAATTGACCGGCTTAATGCTGAGAACTGCTTACTGATAAACCTTGAATAGCGAATTGTAAAAGCAACAAGCACAACTATTAGAAAAACATTTGCCCAAATCAGTAATTTTGTAATATTGCTCATCTGTCTATCAAAAGAAACAGCGAACATAGCCAGGCGTATGAATCCGACTATGCGGTTGTTATCATAAACATTTTCGCAATAATACAGTAAGTCTTTATCTACCGTTGCGCTTCGTCTTATAGAAAAACCGGAACCGGCGCTAAATGATTCTTGTATTTCCGGTCTGTTAATATGATTTTCGACGCCGCTCAACTCCGTAATATCAAGTTCTGAATCGGCTAATACTTCTCCGTCTTTTGCAACCAAAGATGATCTTAACCCCGTAACTCTGGAAATATTATCTGCAGACTCTTTGAGTTTACTATAATTTTTTTTTATGTAGTCTTCAGGCTTGGCGTAAATTTTCGCCAAGCCTACTTGATTGCCCAGGTAATTCTTAGTTTCATCCAAAATAGATAGTTTTATTCCGTTCCAGACAAAAATATTGAACAAAACCAATGAGGCAAAAAATACGAGTAGTGCAGTGCTGTTCGATATTTTTGATAATTTTTTCATGAATACAACTCTTTATTTCAACTGTTCCATTTGGATTCTATAACCGATTCCCTTTGCAGTTTTTATATATTGGTTACAGTCGTTTAATTTATCACGAAGCCTTTTAATATTTACATCAACTTTTCTTTCATCGCCGGAATATTCGAAGCCCCAAACTATTTCACAAAGATCTGCGCGGCTCAATATTCTGCCTTTAGCTTTTATTAATGCCTTAAGTATTTTGAATTCGGTGGGAGTTAATGAAATTTCATCACCATTGCAAAAAATTCTTTGTATGGCAAAATTTATGGAAAGAGTCCCAATGTCTAATGTATCTGTTATCGTTGGTTTCGTGCGTCTAAGTAAAGCATTAATTCGGGCGAGAACTTCTTTTACACTGCATGGTTTGGTTATATAATCATCTGCTCCAATGTTTAAGCCGCGAATTTTATCCCATACCGCGTCTCTTGCAGTAAGCATAATTACCGGTAAATCTCGTGTGCCTGCTTGTTCACGGAGATATTTGCACAATTCAATACCGGAGATACCCGGTAATCCTATATCCAAAATTGCTATATCCGGCGGAGCTTTTGTAATTCTTTCAAAAGCTCTGTTCCCATTACTTTCAACAAGACACTCAAATCCTTCAAGTTCCAAATTAAACTGTAGCAGTTCAGCAATGTCAGGATCGTCTTCGACTATAAAGATTCTTGTTTTCATTTACCACTTTCCTTTTTATCAAACCCGTAGCGCGTAATTTTTGCGTCTTTCATAAATATTACATCCTCGCAAATATTGATAGATAAGTCAGCTATTCTTTCCAACTGTTTGATTACACTAATCAGCTCGACCCCTTGCCTGATATTTCCTTTGTTCTCTTCGAGGTTAATAATAATGTCATTAAAAATTTTATCGTGAATTTCATCAATGTGTTTATCTCGCTGGTGTACGTCTTGCGCGAGATCCGTATTTTGATTAATGAACGCTTGAACGGATTCCCTCAACATGTTTTTACATTCTTTTCCCAACTGAATTATTTCATCAATCGGCTTCATAATCGGTTCACCGCATAATTTTTTAGCAGACTTAGCGATGTTTTTCGAGTGATCGCCGATTCGCTCAAGGTCGTTATTAATTTTTATTGCCACAAGCATAAATCGCAGATCGGCTGCAACCGGCTGCTGTAAAGCCAATAAAGATACAATTTGTTTTTCAATTTTAACTTCGGCTACATTAATATTTTTATCGGATTTTGTTACGAGCTTTGCCAAATCTTTATCTTGATTTTCAAGTGATTTAAGCGAACAATGCAGCGCATTTTCAACTTCATTTGCCATAAATATCAAATCTTTTTTGATATTGACTAACATGTGCTCTAAGTTTTCTCTCATTTAAATTCTCTGTTGAATATAATTCATGTTTTAGTTTACACCATTCTAAATTATCCGAATCTCCCGGTAATATATTCTTCGGTTAGCTTCTTATCGGGATGAGTGAATAAAGTATTTGTATCGTTGAACTCGACTAATTCGCCCACCATCATAAATGCAGTATAATCGGATATTCTAGCAGCTTGCTGCATATTGTGCGTTACTATTACAATTGTGTAGTTATTGCGTAGTTCGTCAATAGTTTCTTCAATTTTACCAGTGGAAATAGGATCTAGCGCCGAAGCGGGCTCATCCATCAAAATTATTTCCGGTTTATTTGCAAGCGCCCTTGCAATACATAATCTCTGCTGCTGCCCGCCGGATAAATCCAAAGCAGATTCATTTAATCTCTCTTTAACTTCTTTCCATAAGTCCGCTTGCCGAAGTGATTCTTCAACTATTTCATCAATATCCTTTTTATTCGAGAGTCCATTTACTTTTGGACCAAATGCAATATTTTCCCAAATGCTCATCGGGAAGGGATTCGATTTTTGAAAAACCATTCCAACTCTCTTTCGCAAATCTTCCAATTCAACATCCGGATCGTAAATATTTTTACCGTTGATCAAAATTTTGCCTTCTATTTTAATTCCGGGAATCAAGTCATTCATCCGGTTAAAATTTCGGAGCAAAGTAGATTTACCGCATCCGGAAGGACCGATAAATGCGGTTACTTTTTTCTCCGGAATTTGAATATTCACGTTTTTTAGCGCGCTCTTTTCCGGAGTGTAATATAAACTCAAATTATTTGTTTGTATAACTATATTTTCATTTAACAACTCGCTGACCGTTTCTCTAGATATTGCGGTGCTAATATTTATGGCCATTTTTTAAAAACCTTATACTAATTCTAATTTAAAACGAAGATGATTTATATTTCTTTCTAAGCCTATTGCGCAAATATATGGCAAGCAAATTAAGAAAAACTACAATTGCAATTAGCAGCAAAGCCGTAGAATAAACCATTGGGATTGCCGCTTCTACATTTGGAGATTGAAAACCAACATCGTATATATGGAAACCCAAATGCATAAACTTTCTATCTAAATGAAAAAATGGAAAATTGAAATCCAAAGGCATATCCGGAGCTAATTTAACAACTCCTGTGATCATTAACGGGGCAACTTCTCCCGCGCCACGGCTGATTGCTAAAATTAATCCGGTTAAAATTCCCGGCATTGCATTAGGTAGAACTACTTTTTTAATCATTTGCCATTTGGTAGCGCCAAGAGCTAAAGCTCCATCCTTATTTGCTTTGGGCACTGCCAAGATGCCTTCTTCGGTCGCAACAACAACAACGGGTAATGTAAGTAAAGCCAGCGTTAGTGAAGCCCACAGAATTCCGCCTGTACCGAATGTAGGTGCCGGTAATTTATCACTGAAAAAGAATTGATCGATTGATCCGCCCACGATGTAAATAAAAAATCCCAATCCGAAAATACCGAACACTATCGAAGGTACTCCAGCCAGGTTATTAACCGAGAGCCTTATAATTCGTGTTAATGCTCCTTGTTTTGCATATTCATTTAAATAAACTGCTGCAAGCACGCCGAACGGAACCACAAGTATTGACATCAAAATTACCATCATCACTGTTCCAAATATTGCAGGGAAAACTCCGCCTTCAGTGTTGGATTCCCTCGGTTCACCCGATAAAAATTCCCAGAGGTTTTGCACATAATGAATGGACTTGCCGAATATTCCCATCTCATTGGGTTGATATAGTCTTACAACATTTTTTAACTGCATAAGAGTTTCATCTCCGTTTGCAGTAATTACGTTTACCGTAAAAGAATTGAGTCTTTCCTTAAGTGTTGAGATTTTTTCTTCTAAAACAATTCTTGGTTGATTAATACTTTCGGTTAATTTATTCTCTTCTTCTTTCAATAAGTTCAATCGTTTAGCTTCTTCATCGGTTAGGAAATCAGAATTAACTTTCAACAAAGATATTTCCCGCTGAATTTTATTTAGGGGCGTGAGAAGTGTGTTATATTCTTCTTCAATCTCATCGAGTTTAATTTTTAATTCATGTGCGAGAGAAATTCCCTTTTCTGCCTCATTGAAAAGCTCTGAGCTATCTGTAACAATTTCATTATTCAAATTAACTTGCAGGATAAACCCATAAAGATTACCATATTCACTTCTTTCAAATACTGCAGCGTTTTGGGGTTTAGTCATAGTTTTAATTTCTTTGTCGGAAATCCAAATAAAATCATAACCGTACAAATCACGATTTCCAATTTTTAACTGAGTCTTTTCTTCTTCAACAATTTGCTCAAATTCATTTTCGGAAATTTCCTTGCCGCTATTCCACAATTCACCCAAATAAACATTTTCACCTTTCAAATTAATTTGCACTAATTCTCTGGGCCAAAATATTCCTAATCCTTTCACCAACACAATTGCCAAAAGCCACAAAACCATGCCCAAAGAAATTAAAAGTCCGAGTGAAGTTAGCAGTACGTAGGGATCACCTTTTTTGAAGAATTTTTTACTTGCTTGATTCATTTAAAATCTCGCATATTTTTTTCGCAGCCTGTCGCCAATTAAAGCGGCAACGCTGTTAATGGCAAAAGTGAAAGCAAATAATAAAAGCGCTGTTAAAAATAGAACCCTATAAAGTGTTCCATCTACGGGCGCTTCGGGAATTTCGACCGCAATACTTGCGCTCATGGCACGGAAACCATTAAACGGACTCAAATCCATTATTGGCGTATTACCGGTTGCCATTAGAACAATCATCGTTTCGCCAATAGCTCTTCCAAGTCCGAGCATAATTGCTGAAAAAATTCCTCCTGCAGCAGCCGGTAAAACAATTCGTACCACCGTTTGCCATGGAGAAGCGCCGAGCGCAAATGATGCGGAAGTTAATGATTGCGGAACATTGCTGAGTGAATCCTCCGAAATGGTGAATATGATCGGCACAACTGCAAATCCGAGAGCAAAACCCACAACAAAACTGTTACGCTGATCATAGTTAATTCCTAACACTTCGTACATCCATTGGTTTATATTCCCATCGAACAAATTAAGCTCTAAAATATTTGAGACTCCGGCTGCCAACAAAAAAGAAATAACAAGGAACGGCAAAACAAATAGCAGATCAGTACCTTTGGCAAATTTCACTCTTTTAATTTCGGGAATCGATTTCCAAACAAAAACCGAGACCAAAAACATAATTATGATTAAAACCGGAATGAGTAAAACAGTCATCAAATGTTCTTGGAACAGCGGTGAGAAATAAAGCCCAGCCAAAAATCCAATTACAACACTAGGAAGCGCTGCCATAATTTCGATTGTTGGTTTTATAATGCGGGCGACTTTTTTAGGTGCAAATTGCGAAACATATATTGCGGCAAAAAGCGCCAGCGGAACAGAAAAAAGCATTGCGTAGAGCGTGCCTTTAAATGTTCCAAAAATTAATGGTATCAAACTGAATTTAGATTCAAACTCGTCGGTGCCACCGGTTGATTGCCATACAAATTCCGGTGAGTCGTATCCTTCATACCACATTTTCCCAAATAGAGCATCAATAGTCGTTTCGGGATGATCATTATCAACTTTAAATATGCCGATATTTGCTTGTTCATCGGCGATAATTAGTGCGTCGGATTTTGGCGAAAAAGATGCGGTTGTAATGCTATTAGTAGAAGCCGTAAATTTAACTTGCGTTTCTGAGGTTGTGGAATAGTTTAACTGCAGAACGTTGCTTTCGTCAATCGAGATAAAGCTTCTATTTCTCGAAGAAACAAATATTTCGCTAACTGCCGAATCATGACTTTTGAATCTGTGAATTCTTTGAAACTTGAAATTGTTGTTCTTTGTTCTTATCGGGAACCACACCTGAACTTCGCCTGCTGTTGTACCGAGAGCTAATGCATTATCACCAATTAAAAAATCAATTGCAGATACCGCAGAAGCAGAAGCTTTCCAATTATCTTTTAATTTAACTTCATTATAATCACTTATGTCGAACCACAGTAATTCTCCGGAGTTTTCTCCAACAATTAAGCTTTCTCCATTTTGTGTAATTGCAAGCGAAGTAATTTCCACATCTCGCACCTGATCTATTAAACTGTGGAAGTAGAACACTTCTTCTTCGGCTTCAAATATTTTAACAAATAATTCATTTCTATCGTTTACCCATGCCCAAAAATCATTACCGTCTTCATTTTTACTGTATTTGAATAATTTTATTGAGCGGTTTTTAGAATCATCCTCATCACTCAAGTTAGAAATGCTTTTTATTTTCAGTTCGGGGACGATAACTCTTTTGTTTCTATCGTAATTAGGCAACATGCGCGCTTCAGCGACAATCAACCTGCTGCTATCCGTAACAACGGAGAATATTTCATTCGAAAGAGAACCCTTATCTGCGCAAAGAATTTTTTCGTTTAATTTTAATGGGAGTTTTTCAACTTTTAGTAGAGACCCATCGCTTACCGAGTAAAAATTAATTATACCGTTTTCAAATACTAAGTACTCAACCTCAACATATCTGTCTAAACCCGCTAACATTATTTTTTCGTTTTTGTTTTTTGAATTAAAAAAAGAAAATTCCTCAATTGCGGCTGAAAAACTAAGCGGCACCGCTTCGTAAATCAGAAAAAGTAAAATTGCGGTTATACTTAGAACAACTCCATACCCGCCGAGCGAGATAATGATTCCTGCAATCTTATTATTTCTTAAAGCTTTTTTTCTGTATTTACTAATATTACTTTCTTTCAATTCTTTCTCAATAAAAAGAGACACTTAAAACCGGATGTAACCGATTTTAAGTGCCAAAATAATCTGCAGTTTTATTTAATTCAGCTTTTGTAATTGTTCACCTACTACTTCGTACTGCAGCGGCAAATAACCATCTTTAACTACAACTTGCTGACCTTCATAGCTGAAAACATATTTCAAAAATTCCTTTACCAAAGGGTCAATCTCTTTATTCGGTTTTTTAGCTACATATAAATATAAAAATCTAGAAAGCGGATAATTTCCGCTGTTAACGTTATCGCTATTCGGAGCGTAATATTTGCCGCCTTCTTCTGCTATTGAAACGGCTTTAACGCCGGAAGTTTTATAACCTATACCACTGTAACCGATTCCGTATTTATCACTTGAAACGCTTTGTACAACGGAGGCAGAGCCGGGTTGTTCTTTAACTTCATCTTTGTAGTCGCCTTTTTTAAGGGCTTCATCTTTGAAGAAACCGTAAGTTCCGGAAGCAGAATTTCTTCCGTAAATGCTAATCGGTTTGTTATTCCACACACCTTTCAAATCTAATTGCTCCCAAGTTGAGATGTCATCTTTGTATCCGTGTTTTCTTGTTTTGGAAAAAACTGCGTCAACTTGAGGAATTGTCATTCCTTCAATCGGAT
This sequence comes from Bacteroidota bacterium, assembly GCA_018829545.1. Classification (GTDB taxonomy): domain Bacteria; phylum Bacteroidota; class Ignavibacteria; order Ignavibacteriales; family Melioribacteraceae; genus JAHJTX01. Next base: position 11,952 of record JAHJTX010000277.1, read on the forward strand.
TACTTTTGTTCACATATACTGCAAGTGCATCCATTGCCGTGCTTAGCTCAAGCGGCTCAAATCCATATTTTTCTTCGAAGGCATCTATTTCCTTCGATTTCATTTTTCGGGACATTGGTCCTATTTGAGCTGTTCCTTCTATTAATGCCGGTGGAGCAGTTGAAGATCCCTTCCCTTCAATTTGAATTTTTACATCCGGATAAATTGTTTGAAATCCTTCCGCCCAAAGTGTCATCATGTTTAGAATAGTATCGGAACCGATACTGTTTAGATTGCCTTTTATCCCGGTTGTTTTTTTATACTTTGGAATTTTTTCGTCAACCTTTACCGGCTGTGCCATAGATACATTGGCTAGTAGCGCAAATAGAGAAATGGTCAGCATAGTTTTTTTTAATCTGTTCATTTGATTTCCTTTTTTTTTAGAAATAGTATTCATTAATAAATCTATATTTTGAATTCGAAATTTAATTTAAGTTCGGTTACCGCATCGAGAGCTGAATCATCAAAAATAGTATATCTGATGTTTGGGGAAATTTTCAATCATTTAACCGGAGAAAAGATCAAGCCGCTCATTATATAACTTTCACCGTCATTTTGTAGATCTTTATTTGGATCAAAAAGATCAACTCTGGCAAATACATCCATTCTTTCCATTGCCTTTAAGTTTGCATAAGCGGAGATTATATTATCATTAATATTTGACCCGTAAATATTATTCAAATCGTATTCGGCGCCAAGTCGAAATAACTCATTTGAAAATCCGCCAAAAGCGCTAAAAACAATTGATGATTCACTTAACTCTAATCTGCCATCCGTCTTAGTTCTGCCTACATCGCTTGTGAATTTGTACTTCAGGGTTTTGGCAAACTCCTTCTCATAAGTAAAATAGATTCTTTGAAACTCAAATTCATTATTAACAGCAAGATTTTCAGCTGTATTAAATGTGTAATCATAAAACACAAGTCCGCTAATCTTTTCATTTGATTGTGCAGATATCGTGCTAAAAATGACGTAAAAAGCCATTACGGCAAAAATCGCAGTTAAATTTTTCACTCCATATCCTTCATATATCTAAAAAATAATTTTGTGCGATAGAAATTTAATTATCCAATGTTACAATTCTGTTACAATCATCTTTTTTACTAAAAAGCCATTAATTATTACTTGGGCTTCTAGAATTGGTTTATTGCTTAATTATTTTTATGATGGTTTGGACATTTTTTGAACAGGATATTTTTTCCGAAATAATTCTTGTAGTTATTCTTTTTTTGATTTACGGAGCGAATTATTGGGATTAGCAATAAATTTATAGAGTGGAATAGTTAAAGATTTATTTAGTTCGATTGGTAAAAGCTCTCCCTTCTCCACCAACACCATTATATCTTCAAAGTCATATCCGCTCGAATCAAAAAGAATATTCGCCTTGTTTAGATTCCAAAGTATTCCGAAGGAACCGGCTGCGGAAAAAGCTAAACGTACATCTTCAAATTTGTATTGTATTTTCAACCTCTCCCAATCATAATTTGCTGGTGAATTCACGGGAATTATTATACTGCCATACGCGCCGCGGGCAAGAGCAATTCTTTGCCTGGATTCATTTAAACTATAAACAGTTGGAAGCATTCCTACAAAGTATGCATCATCCTCGGAAGCGGGCTCACCTTCAATCATAACAACAATTTTCCCCTCCACATCAGCGTAAGTGTAATCGTTATAATCGTATTCGGAAGCAATTATACCGAAGCCGACAAAAACAAGGTCCACCTTTTAGTATAAAATCAGGTAATAAAAAGGGGACGCCGCACAATAACGTCCCCTTGGGAAGGAGTGAGAAAAAACATAAATTATTTTAGAAAGGACATCTTTCTTGTAAGTACAACTGAACCAGCTTGTAATTGGTAAAAATAAATTCCGCTGGCCATGTTTTTAGCGTTCCAATTTACTTCATATGACCCTGCCGATTTTACATCATTTATAAGTTCAGCGACTTGTTCGCCTAATGAGTTGTAAATAGTCAATTTAACATTTGCTGGCTCAGGTACTGAGAATCTAATTTTTGTGGAAGGATTAAAAGGATTCGGATAATTCTGAAATAAATTATAATTCTCCGGAATTCCGCCATTGTCGATTTCTTTAATATCTGTTATAGCGGTTGTATAACCTAGCTGACTTAAAGCGGTCCAACCAATTAACCAGTTGTTACCTCCGAAAGCTCCTACATATGAGGTCTTTACAAAGTAATTATCATCTACTTCCATTGATCCGCTTAACGCCGGGCTGCCCGATGATGGTCTTGGGTCTAACCCACCATTTGTTTCTCTACTTATTCCACGCAACATTGGATCTACTGCACGGTTTCCATTAGCTGCGTCACTTAAGTAGGTCTTTACAAATTCTTGATCCGAGAATGTATTTACTGTATTACCAGCACCAAACCCGTACCATATATTATTCTTTAATCCTAATTCTCCTGCTTCAAATCGCTTACGGCTGTCTTCAACCTTATCTCCAGTATTGTCTATGTCTTCTATCGTTAAGCCTAAACTTGTTGAAGCATCATCATAATCAGTGATTATACTGTTATAATAATATCCACCCGTATTATCTCTAAAGATCATCGCCTGTTCACCGTCTCCTGCGGGTGTGGCGCTTATGCCTGCTCCGATGTACGTTACATTCGATAATACCGGTAACGCATATGGTGTGCCTTGTTCGTTGCCGCCTGCTCCATCCATTTCTGCTATTCTTCCTGCTTCATCCGGCGCTTGTATCGCAAACCAGAACTGATGCTTGCCGTTAAAGCCTTGGTCCCAGTCGAATGCGTCATCCGAGCAAAACGCGCTTACTAAATATCTTGTGTTTGCTGTGCCGCCGAAAAACTCAAATCCATCGTCACCGCTCGCATAGGATTCTACATACTCTATTACCGTGCCTGCTCCTACGGCTCCGCATGTTAAACCTTGTATCTCATTTCCGGTTGAACTTCCTACGTTTATTCCAGTATGTCTGATTGATACATATCGGAATACACCTGAACTATGATTGGCGTCTGTTCCTCCATATCTTGAACGAACTGCGTCAATTTCGTTTACACCTTCTACTGATTTATCGCCACCGTTGTTTGTTGGAGCTCTTCCTAATAATACTACACCGCCCCATTCACCGCGGTAGGTATAGTCCAAGTTCCCGTTGAGGTCATCATTTATTGATGTGAAGATGATTGGTCTATCGGCTGTGCCTTCTGCAAATATTTTTGCGTCTCGTGTTACTACTAACCCGGATGCTTCCGTGTCTTGTCCATCTTTGGCTTTTATTACTGTTCCCGCTTCTATTGTTAAAGTTGCCAAACTATCGACGAATACCATGCCATCTAATACATATAACGTATCCGCTGAAAACGTTACATTCGAGCCAACCGGTATATCCGAATCTTTTATCATTCGTGTGGGTTTTGACTGCGCAAGTAAGAAAACTGGTATTAAAATAATTAGTAAAATATTTTTAAATCGCATTTACGATCCTCCTATTATATGTTGTATGAAATTGACATTGCTAAAGAAATTCCTTTTCTGAAAGACGAATAAAAAAATTCTTTGTTTGTTAAATCATTATTCAGGTTATAAGTAAACTTGTGTTCAGGGTCGAGTATATTTTTTATTGATAATGAGAGTTTGAAATTTTCACATAATATTTTAGATGCTTTAAAATCTAACGTTGCATAGCCTTTTTCATAAACATCCGGTGTGGCAAAACGAGCAGTTAAGAAAAGTCTATCGCCAAATAAGTTGTAAAATATTCCAGCGGAAGTTCCACTTTCGTAGTCATCATAACTAAGATTGAGATTTAATAAATATGGTGACTGACCCTGGAACGGTCTTGTTTTGGAAGGATTGATATCACCATTATTTATTTTTTCTATAATATCTTCTTCGGGTATATCAACATGAGATTCAACAATTGAAAAGTTAGATCCTATTTTTAGATTGTCTAATTCAGGAAGAATAAAGCCTAATCCTTTTCGTAATTCTATTTCTATACCGTAAACTCTTCCGCTCGATACATTTTTAACACTTCGTTTAATCGAATCATCGCTAAATCTTGGATCAATGTATGATTCGATAGGATTTGTGAAAGATTTATAAAAAGAGCTAAACGCAATAATTTCACCTGGATTTACGAACCACTCCCAGCGGAAATCATAATTCTTGACTAATGTTCTTTTTAGGTTTGGGTTACCTTGATAGAGAAAATCACCAACAAATTCAAAACTTTGATAAGGAGCCAGTTCTCTAAAGGTTGGACGAGCAATTGTATTAGAGTAAGCCAGACGGAGGTTCATGTTAGCGCTAAGATTATACACTAAATTAAAAGAGGGAAGAAAGTCGGAGTTATCGAGTAAACCAAGTGCGTCAGTTGGATCTAGCGTCCAACTATTTATGTTTGCTGATTCAAATCGAACTCCGCCAATAAATCGTAGGTCTTTTATTAGAGGAACATCAACCATTGCATAAGCAGCTTTTACTTTCGAACTACCACGGAAATAGTTGGTGGAATCTGACATGCTTTCATTATCAATTGTAAGTCCAAACCATCTTTCAGGACGCTCGGGATTGCTAACAGAATCAACTATACCGACAGTGTGAAAGAGGGCTTCAATATTTCCGTGATAGTCATTGAGTCGCATTCTATTGGTATCATAATCAAAGCGTTTCTGATTATAACTTCTTTCAACATTTGTGAGAGCAGCACCGGTTTTCAATTTTGCCCCCAAACCGTTCCAAACATTAAATGGAATAGTTATGTTTAATTGGCTTGCAAGATTGGATTCATTCAAATCACGAAAATATCTAGAGATTGGCTGAGAATTAGCGCCGTCAAAATTATAAAATAAAGTTCCATCGGGCTGAATATCATAAATATTGAAAAAATATCTTTGATCTGGTTCCAATTGCTCATTTTCAGAAAATGTTAATTTCCACTCAGCAGTAATTCCCGCCAAAGAAGAAAGTAAGTGCTTTCCTTCGAGTTGATAATTATTTAAACTTCTCTCAACCCATGAAACACTTCGCGTTTCAAATGTTCTTGTAGAAGCAATTGAACTTCTGTCTCTATCCCGAACACCTACTAAATTTCTACCAGTAGATTCACCACTCTGTGTATGCATAAAGGAAAATTTTATCTCCCCTATATCTGCGTTTATATAAGTGATATTTGCGATCGTACCCCAATCAACAGTTCGAGTTCCTTTTGTATCAGTGCCTTCAAATTCTTTCTGTAATAATGTTACTTCGTTCAGATTTCCGACAAGTTTATACCTTCCAATCGAGCCATCTTCTATAAATGAATAATTTTGGTTCCATGTAAAACTGCCGAAATATCCTATTCTTGAGCCAGAGTCTAAATAATTAGTGTTCCCAAATGAAAGAGCTAAAGATGTATTAACCGGAGCACTTGCTCTAACAGGAACCATTGAATGGTTGAAGGATGACGAAAGATTACTCAGACTAATAGCAGATTCTTTTGTTCTAATTGAACTCGCTCTTGGAATATCAATATTCCCCCCATTAAGAATACCAGGCATATTACGCGTACCGTCATCCATTCCAAAAAAATCATAGTTTCCGCTATTTCCCAATATAAAATTGCTATTGCCCGTAGCTATTGAATTATAGCCAACCGAACTTGAGGCTTGAAAGGAAAATTTTTCCGGGAAACTTTTAAGATTAACATCCACCAAACCACCGGTAAATGTGCCAGGTTTATCGGGAGTAAAAGTCTTCACAGTATTAATGTTATCCAACATATTGGCAGGAATTAAATCCAACTGAAACGATTTTTTATCAGGATCCGCGCTTGGCAGTTCCGCTCCATTCAATGTAGTTGCGGAATAACGGTCACCTAAGCCGCGTATATAAACATACTTACCGCCCACAACCGAAGCCCCTGTAACTTTAGTCATAGCTGAAGCTGCGTCACCGATTCCAATTCTTGAAATTTCCTCGGCGCTAATTGCATCACTAACCGCAGATGATTTTTGTCTTTTTATCAACAAACCGGCTTCGTTGTTTTCAAGTGCTTTTGCAGAGACTACAACTTCTTCGGTTTCAAAGGATTCCGGCTGCATTGTCACATCAAGCTTTGTTACCTCATCAGGTTTTACTATTACTTTAGAAATGACGAGCTTACCATAACCGATCATAGAAAAACTAAGAGAATATTCACCAGCGGGGATTTTGGGTATCAAGTATTTGCCATCAAAATCTGAGGAAGCTCCAAAACCTGTATTAGCAATAATTATATTTGCGCCAATCAACAGTTCCCCCGTCGAACCATCAACTACGGTTCCTGCTACAACGCCTTTAGATTGTGAATAGATTTGAATATTTGCAAAGGCCATAATTATAATACTTAATCTCAAAAATTTACGAATTGTATTAATTGTGTTTTTTTTAGATTTCATTTTCATTCGTTCCTTTTTGTACATTTGTGTACTGCTGTGCTTTATTATGCTCTTGTGCAAAACATTTAATAATTCTCTCACAATCAAATCTAAATTTCTAATATTACATTTAGGTTACATGATGCTTTCCACATAAACCGACAATAAAAGCTCTGTTTTTAGTGTTATTTCTCTGATAATACTGACTAAATGTTTCATGATAGTGAATTTCCGAACCGTGGGTAATCAGAGAATTGGATAGATTGCTTCCGGTATTTCGGATAATTGGAAACGTGATAAATATTTATTTCGTTTATCTTCTTTTATTTTAGATAGCTCAACAAATATTAATCCATCAACACAAGCTCCAAAGCTATTATCAATATTAAAATTGAAAAACTTTACGCCTCCATCACTGCAAAGTTCCGTATAGTGTTTGTAGAGAACAGGGAATGTGAAACCAATGTGTTTCAATAAACTTTTTACGATCAAATAATCTTGCTTTGCAGTACTGCCGCTGATTATACTATCTAAGGAATTAAGCCTTTCAATTGAGAATTGAAATGGATTTTTCGCTTCAGCAAGCTTTTGATCACCGCTAAACCATTTGTTACAATAATGTACAATCCATTCTTTACCCTCTTGTGAATAATTATCACTTATACTTACCGGTCCAAATAAGTATTTAACGTCTTTATTATGGGAGAGGTAAGCGCCAATACCCAACCAGAGATAATGCAAAGCGTTAGTATTCCAATATTTCTTTTGGATGAAACTTCTTCCGAGTTCTAATGAATCTTTAAGATATTCTTTCTCAAACATTTCGGAATAATTAAATAGAGTTGAAGAGTATAGCTTCAGTTCCTTGTTCTGAACAGGATTTTTTCCATTAAATACACGATATGCTCCTACGATTTCCAACTCTTCCATATCCCATAATATTATGTGTTCATAATGTTTGTCGAATTCATCGTTGTCTCTTTTATTGCCTGTTCCTTCGCCAACCAAACGAAATGTAATTTCCCGCAGCCGTCCAATTTCTTCCAGCGTATTAGGAGAATCCAAGTATGACGTTAAGAGTATCTGCTTGTTATCATTAGTTTCGCCCAAAACTTTTGCCTTACTCAATTCTTTATAAATCAACTTTTTATTAATCGGGTGGATAACATTTTTTTCTGTCTGAAAAAATTTGCTTTTATTGGCAGGTAGATTGTAAATGTGTTTTTTAAGTAATTTAATTAGAACCTTATCCTTTATACCTTTCCCGAGAGATTTGGCAGAAATATAGTCCCCGATACTTAAATTAATTGTATCATTTCGTTTATTGAATAGTTCATGAACAAGCATGGCGCGGGACAAGCCTTTATTCATGGAAGAAATGAGATAAAACAGAAATGAATTTCTTGCATTAATATGAATAGGCAAAATCGGTGCATTGTACTTTCGGGAAAAATAAACTGCTCCCTTGTTCCATCTCGAATCCATAATCTTGAATAGCCGCATTCGAGAAACTTCGCCAGCCGGGAAAATGATGATTGCTTCATCCTTCATTAAAGTTTCGCCAATAACTCTAATGCCGGATTTATGCTGGGCAATACTTTCAATATTTACAGAGAGAAAAATGTCTTTAAATAGCGGCAAGTATTCAAGGACGTCTGTTGTAACTACTTTTACATCAGATCTTACTTCCGATATAATTCTATAGAGCGCCAAACCGTCCAAACTTCCGATCGGATGATTTGCAGCAACTATCAAACGCCCCTCTGAGGGAATTTTTTTCAAATCGGAATGAGCAACCGTGTACTTAAAATTCAGATACTCAAATAAAAATTCAATTATTTCATTTACCGGTTTCTCTCGGTTGAGTTCTATTAATTCGTTAACTCTATCTAAATATAATACCCGTTTTAAAAGCAGCAGAATCATCTTCTGAGTGAATTTGGATTTACTTCTGAGGAATTTCGGAAATTTAAGTTCTAACATTTGTTCAAGGTTAATAGTATCCATCGCTGATCCATGATTTTTTATTGACTGAAAATTATGAAGCTAATATTACATTGAAGTTACAATCAGAGCTTAAATTTATCTCTACGCTGAATAACGGACTTATTGATTTCCCCGGGACAATCATTTTTAGTTCGCATGATCATCAGTTTATACATACAATTGCAACATAATTTCGGGGATCAATACCTCCATCCTGCAGCTGTCGGATTGTGGCTGACAAACTGCCCTTTCCATAGCTTCGTATGGTTCAGTTCCGTGCCGGTGGTAAACCGTTACTGTCAAGCTTGATTATATTAGCTTTGCTTGGCTCACTCATTTTTCTTGTTCTTATGAATGATTTTATATTTTGGTGAATTTTCATGCCCAAATGTAAATTCCGAATATCACAATTATGTTACAATGGCGGGGAAAAATTTCTATCTCAATACAGGCAAACCCTATACTTGCTGAATTTATTATGCCGTTGATTATGATACGGCTAAAATATTGACGGAACATTTGTAGATAAATTACCAATAGCCATTTGATTATTGCAGTATATTGTAGTGTTTGTTAAGTTGTATTTATTAGATATTAAGAATGATAAAAAAAGTACTTATTTAAAGCATCCTTTTTCATTACTTTGGCTTATTGTGAAATACAATATTTCTACTTATTATAACATAATTATCGGAACAATAATAAATGGATTGTTTTACTAATCAACAAATCTTAGTCTAAATTAAATGGAGTAAATATCATGAGTAAAAGTCAAGACGCCAAAAAAGGTTCAAAGAAAGAACCGGCTAAAACAAAGAAAGAAAAAAAAGCGGCTAAAAGAGACAAGAAAAATGAAAAGGGTGGACACGGAATCCTAAATCAATAACAAAACCGATTTTTGTAATAATATTCATAAGGTCATTCAATGAATATATTAATGGTTTATCCAATGTATCCGGATACATTTTGGAGCTTTAAACATGCGCTGAAATTTGTATCGAAGAAAGCGAGTTTTCCGCCTTTAGGACTTTTAACAGTTGCTGCTATGCTGCCAAAATATTGGAACAAAAAATTAATTGATATGAATGCAGCTAGTCTCGATGATGAAGACATTCTTTGGGCGGATTATGTTTTCATCAGCGCCATGTCAATTCAAAGTGACTCGGCAAATCAGGTAATTGAACAGTGTAAAAGGTTAAACGCAAAAATTGTTGCCGGCGGACCTCTGTTTACCAGCAGTCCCGAATTCTATAACAACGTTGACCATCTCGTTCTTAATGAAGCCGAAATTACTCTTCCGCAGTTTTTAGCTGATCTGAGCGAAGGAAAATCGAAACAAAAATACACTTCCGAAGAGTGGGCAGAAATTACAACTACTCCCCTACCTCTTTGGGACCTCGTATCAATGAATAATTATACTTCGATGAATATACAGTATTCACGAGGCTGCCCTTTTGATTGTGACTTTTGTGATATCACAGTGCTTTACGGTAGGAAACCGCGCACAAAAACTAAAGAACAGGTGACAGCCGAATTAGACGCTTTATATTTAACCGGCTGGCGGGGACCTGTATTTTTTGTAGATGATAATTTCATCGGCAACAAATCAAAATTGAAAAATGAAATTCTCCCTGTAATTGTTGAATGGAGCAATAAAAATAAAAGTCCGTTTTACTTTAACACAGAGGCATCAATCAATCTTGCCGATGATAAAGAGCTTATGCAGTTGATGGCTAAGGCAGGTTTTGAAGCAGTGTTCATTGGAATCGAATCTCCGAACGAGGAGAGTTTGATTGAATGTAATAAAACTCCAAACAAAAACCGTGACATGATTGCAAGCGTGAAGATAATTCAGGATGCAGGTCTTGAAGTTCAGGGCGGATTTATTGTTGGATTTGATAACGACCCGCTGACAATATTCGATAAGCTGACAAGCTTTATACAGGAGAGCGGAATTGTAACCGCCATGGTTGGCTTATTAAACGCGCCTAGAGGAACAAAACTTCAGAAAAGGCTGCTTAATGAAGGAAGAATGTTAAGCGGTTTTACCGGAGACAATACCGACTTCTCGATTAACTTCATTCCGCAAATGGGTTCAGAAACTCTTCTGGAAGGTTATAAAAAAATTCTGAATACAATCTATTCTCCTAAATATTACTATGAGCGTGTTATGCGATTCTTGAAAGATTTTGAACCGAAGAAGAAAAAAGTATTTCATCTCAATCCGAATTACATACTTGCACTATTCAGATCAATATTCAAATTAGGGATTGTTGGTGAAGAAAGAATTTATTACTGGAAATTATTCATCTGGACGTTGTTCCATAAGCCTCAACTCTTTTCATTAGCAATATTGTTTACGATTTACGGATTCCATTTCAAAAAAATATCAAACAGCTATTGTTAGGATTAGTAATAGCCTTTCAATCAATTTGAAATTGATTGAAGATATGACTGAGGGCATTAAATCAAATTTGCCAATAAATGATATATTCCAAATTGTGCCCGATCAAATTATTTAGTATTTTTGCGATGCAGTTTTGAATAAATACATTTTTAAGCGAAAAAATTCTAGTTTTTTCCCTCTTTATTTTTCAAAATTAACCTTGCCAAACCAACTTAGTTGTCTTTGCACATAATTACTTATGCGCAAAGCCGCTGTGTTTGCCGGGCAATGTTAGTCACGCGAATGGTGTTGACCACGCATATTTTTAAATAAAATAAACAATGGAATAAATGATAAGTACGAGTAATATATCACTAAGATTTGGAAAACGGACATTATTCGAAGAAGTTAATTTAAAATTTACTCCGGGAAACTGTTACGGAATTATTGGAGCTAACGGCTCCGGTAAATCGACTTTTATTAAAATCCTTTCAGGTGAAATTGATCAAAGTTCAGGAGACGTTATTATAACTCCGGGCGAGAGGCTTGCAACTTTAAAGCAAAATCAATTTGAGTATGACGAATACCAAGTAATAAAAACAGTAATAATGGGTCATAAAAAACTGTATTCTGTAATGGAAGAACGAGATAATTTATACGCCAAATCAGAATTCAGCGAAGAAGATGGTATGAGAGCGGCAGAACTTGAAGGAGAATTTGCTGAGTTGTATGGCTGGGAAGCGGAATCCGAAGCGGCTGAATTGCTTAGTGGCTTGGGAATTGAGGATGAACAGCACACAAAATTGATGAAGGATCTATCGGGAAATGAAAAAGTAAAAATCCTTTTGGCTCAAGCTTTATTTGGCAACCCAGATATTTTGCTGCTTGATGAGCCGACTAACCATCTTGACATAATTTCGATTTCATGGTTGGAGGGTTTTCTAGAAAAATTTAAAAATACTGTAATTGTAATTTCGCACGATAGACATTTTCTCAATCAAGTGTGCACTCATATTGCTGATATTGACTTTGGGCAAATACGGATGTTCACCGGTAATTATGATTTCTGGCTGGAAAGCAGTCAACTGGCGGCAAAGCAGGCAAAGGATTCAAATAAAAAAATAGAGGCAAAAAGAGCAGAATTGCAAGAATTTATATTTCGTTTCAGCGCTAATGCATCTAAATCCAAGCAGGCAACCTCACGAAAAAAACAACTCGAAAACCTCACGCTTGAAGACATAAAGCCTTCTTCTCGAAAAATGCCTTACATAGCATTTAAGTCTGAACGCGAAGCTGGTAATAACATTCTTGAAATCAACAACCTAACAAAGAATTACTGCGAAGAAATTCTTTTGAATGACATTACATTCAAAGTTGAGAAAGGCGATAAAATTGCTCTAGTTGGTCCGAACGATTTAGTAAAAACCACTTTGTTTAATATCCTCAAAGAAAAAGAAGAAGCTGATAGCGGAACCTATACTTGGGGAGCAACAACAAAGGTTGCATATTTTCCGAAAGAAAATGCTGACTTTTTCAACGTTGATTTGAATCTTATCGACTGGCTGCGTCAATATTCAAAAGAGAAAGAAGAAACATATATCCGTGGATTTCTTGGAAGGATGCTTTTTAGCGGTGAAGAATCTTTGAAGAAAACCAGCGTACTTTCCGGAGGCGAACGTGTGCGCTGCCTGCTTGCAAAAATGATGTTATCCGGCGCAAATGTTCTTCTATTGGATGGACCAACTAATCACCTTGACCTGGAAGCTATCTCGGCGCTGAATAACGGACTGATTGATTTCCCCGGGACAATCATTTTTAGTTCGCATGATCATCAGTTCATACATACAATTGCAACAAGGATAATAGAAATTATACCGTCAGGAATTATTGATAAACGAATGACATTTGATGAATACATGAATGACGCGAAAATTAAAAGAATTCATCAGGATGTATATCTTAAAACTGCAATAAATTTTTAATGATTTCGATTATCGTAAAATAGTTTTGTTACAAAAATTGATTACAACTCATCCAACTCGGAAATAGTTGAAAATCGTCTTACATAATATCTTAATCATGCTCTTATTCTTACTCGCGATATATCTTCATAAATTTAGAGAAAGGTTATCAATAAGATTTAAAATGAAGCGGCGAAATGTCAGAGTCTGTTTCCTGTCTTACACATTGGGACACCAAATTCTAATTTTGACACATATTCAAGATAGTTTTTATCACATTTCTAGCTAAAAACAATATTTATAAAATTCAAACCTTCGAGGTTTAAGTCCCATCTTGAG
>JAHJTX010000278.1 GCA_018829545.1 Bacteroidota bacterium
CTTTTTCATGTTCCTCTTTTTGCACAAACCAGACGTTATTATGCGATAACGAATTTTTGTTGGCGGTGTGGTTAAAATGTTTTACTAATTTCTTCTGCTCATCAAAAAATGAGAATCCACCGCCCCAAGTTCCAATCCACAAACTATTGTCTGCATTTATTGTTAGAGATGTAATATAATTATTCGTCAGTTTTAGCGGATTGTTTGAATCAGTGTTAAAGTTAAGCGCTTGTTTTGTAACGGGATTATATTTAAATAATCCTCCCGTGTAGGTTCCAAACCAGAGCCAACTGCTTTTATCCTCGCCAATACATTGAACATACGTATCGTTCTCAAAATTTGTCTTTATTTTTATAAATAATTCATGTATAGGATCGTATCTGCATAAACCGCCGCCCCATGTTCCTACCCATAATGCAGTGTCATGGCTCTCGAACAAACTCATGATATAATTTTCTGGGAGTGAGTTTTCAGAAGTGGGGTCGTTTTTAAATATTACAAAATTTTGTCCATCGAATCGGTTAAGACCGTCTTTTGTGGCTATCCACAAATATCCATCACTCGTTTGCAGCACAGAATTAATTGAATTATTGGATAATCCATCGTTTATTGTTAATCTCTCGAAAGCATGCGGACTGTTTTGAGAATAAACACCGCAGGTTAAGGATTGGAATGTAAATGCAATTAACAAATACTTTAATGATTTCTTCATATTCAGAGATTACTATTATTACTTAATTAACAAAAATGGTCAAGCAATTAACATACAATCAGAACAAAGCTGAGCGAATATGTTATAAACATCATACAAATAAATTCTTCAATGAAGATTTTTCCAATTAGAATTCAGTTTGCAGTTTGGGCATATTAAAAATGTTGAATGAGTCTTAATTGCAAGATACGAAAAAATATCCGGTGTTAAGTTATCTTTGATATCGCCCAAAGCTTCACATCATTTTAGTAGTCTCAGCTTCAACTAAGATTGCGCTCACTATTATTAAAATGATAATTCCTATTATGATTCTTATAAGCATGAATTTATAGATTTCGCGCTTTCAATAAAAAATTGTTATAAAACAAACTGTAAAGTAAAGAGTTTAACTTGGCATCAAAAATGCAGTTATAACTTTTTTTTGATAGAGGACTGGTTTGATAAGTAATCTAAGCCTATACGATAATCTGATTATAATACTGTATTTTGCAGTAGTCCTCTATATTGGTTTATTCCTTTCAAAATTCAAAGACAAAAACACTTCAGATTATTTTTTAGCGGGCAGAAATTTAGGCTGGTTTGCGGTAGGTATTTCACTTTTTGCAACTAACATCTCCAGCGAGCATATAGTTGGTTTAGCAGGCGCCGGTTACAAGGGCGGTATTGCAGTCGGGCAGTTCGAATGGATGGCTGTATTTATTATAATAATTCTCGGTTGGTTCTTTGCTCCCGTATTTATTAAATCCGGCGTTTTTACAATGCCCGAATTTTTAGGTAAGCGCTACGATAACAGGAGTAGAATTTATCTTACATGGATTTCAATTTTTGCGTACATTTTTACAAAAATTTCCATCACGCTTTTTGCCGGCGGAATGCTTTTAAGCGAAGTTCTTGGTTGGGATATGTTCAATTCTGCTGTGCTGTTAGTGTTAGTAACCGGAATTTATACTGTAGTCGGCGGAATGTCTTCCGTAGTTTACACACAAATTTTTCAGACAATTGTTCTAATTGCGGGCGCTTTGCTGCTCACAATTTTCGGTATGAACGAGATTGGCGGAGTATCAGCGCTTACAAGTAAAATTCCCGAAGATTTTTATACTATCTTCAAACCAATGTCCGATCCCGATTTCCCATGGACGGGAATTATTTTCGGCGCGCCGATACTTGGAATTTGGTATTGGTGTACGGATCAATATATAGTTCAAAGAATATTGAGCGCAAAAGGAATTGACTCGGCAAGAAAGGGAACTCTCCTCGCAGCTTTTTTAAAAGTGTTACCGGTTTTTATTTTGTTGATTCCAGGTTTAATTGCACTTATTCTTTATCCAGATATTTCTCCCGATCAGGCATTTGCAAGTTTACTTAACAGCGATATTCTTCCGCTCGGAATTAAAGGAGTTGTGATAGCCGGACTTTTCGCGGCAATGATGTCTTCACTTGCGAGCGCATTCAACAGCACGGCAATTCTGTTTACCTTGGATATTTACAAACCGCGTTTCCCGAAGTCCTCGGAAAGTGAACTTGTTCTTGTAGGAAGATTATCTACAGTGGTAATGGTACTCTCGGCAATATTATGGATTCCTCTGCTGAAGTTGTTATCAAATCAAATGTATGTTCATATTCAAACGATGCAGGCATTTATTAGTCCGCCAATTGCGTGTGTGTTTATATTTGGACTTTTATGGAAAAGAGCTAACAGCAGAGGAGCTTTCGGCGCTTTAATCGGAGGCGGTTCAATTGGTTTGTTAAGATTAATTCTTGAATGGATTCAATATCCTGCAATAAAAGACATTGTTTTCTTCAACTGGATATTGAGTATAAACTACCTTCACTTTGCAATATTTTTATTCATTTTCTCTTCGGTAATTCTTATCGCGCTTTCACTGCAGGAAGTAAAAGAAACTACTAAAGAAAATATCAACGAGTTTTTTACAGTCGGAGAATTAGGACTTGGAATAAATTCGACTTTTAACTATACAAAGTCCAGACTAATACGAGGCGATTTGTTCTTTTCTCTTTTCCTTATTTTAATCGTATTCAGCATCTGGGGAATATTATTGTTTTAAAAATCATTATTTACCAACACAACAGGAGGTACATTTTTATGAAGAAACTATTTTTATCATCTCTATTTTTTCTGTTTTTGGGTTCAATGTTTGCTCAGGAACAGATAATTAACAGTCATGATGCGGCTGATGCCGACACCAATTATTTTCTCTTCTTCGAGAACGTTAGTGCAGTGCCGGAAGAAAGCTTCATCAACGTTGAATACGTGACTGACAATGTTTACGAAGGCGCCGCGGCTATGAAACTTGAATACAAAGTTAATAACGCCGAATCTTGGGGCGGTTTCGTTAAACTTGAACACTGGACAGGTGATTCAACGGGAACCTATGATTGGTCAATGTGGGATACTCTATCACTTTGGTATAATAACATTGTTCCTCAAGACCAATCCGGCAGAGTTCATTTACGCGTTAATCTTCACGATGTAAGTGATGCCGCAAATGGTAATTATTCTTACGATGTAAACGAGGTTGAGTATCACTACTCATTCCATTATATCCTTGATAACGAACCTGGCTGGAATCAAATTAAAATCCCATTAGTAAATAATTATAATTGGGATGGAAACGGTTTCAATTTAACCGGTTGGGCAGGTATTCAGGGAAATCAAACTCTTGATTTGGATAAAATCAAAGGGTTTTCCTATGAATTCTCCATAAACGGTTCAGGCAATGGAGACTCGGTTGCCGGAACAATAATTCTTGATAAACTTCATTTAATAGGAGTTGCAGAACATCCATGGCTTATATTTAACGGCAAATCCTTACACTCAAGCTTAGGTCAATTCACTTGGGGACAGTCCAACCTTGAATTAATTGAAGGCGGCGGTGAAGATCCGAAAACAAATGCACTCCTTTGGACTCAAGGCAACGAGTGGAATAACGGCTGGTCCGGAGCAGGCTGGAATGTAAACCCTGCGGCAGATTTAGGTTTTAGATGGGATTTGGATTCCCTTAAGTTCAAAGCCAAAATTGATGCCGGCACTGGAAAAATCCGTATGCAATTTGAATCCGGTGGAGATGGTGTTGTAGGTCATCCATTTGATCCAATAGCAGATGGCGCTTGGCATGATTATGCTCTCCCGCTTAGAGATTTTGTAGTTATTGACGGTAAAGCAAATTTTAATCCTGCGGCAATTACTGTATTCCAGTTCATGGGTGATGCTTCAGCCATAGCAGGTCAAAAAATATATTTTGATTTTATATGGACAGGCAATCCAATAATTGACGTAGCTAATCCCGAACCGCCATTAGGTGTTTCTGCAGTTCCCGGGACTTATATTAACTTAGTAACCTGGACAGATGTGCCGGGAGAAAATAATGAATCTTATGACGTTTATTACAGTTTTAGCCCAATTACTGATCTCACTGCAACTGGAGTTGAAACGGTTGGCAAAGGCTTGCCGGCAGGCAATCCTGTTGCCGAGCATATTCTCCGCGCTCCAAAAACTGATCAGAGTTTAACTTATTATTATGCAGTAGTATGTGTGGATGAATCTGGAAACGTGAGTGAAATTGCGCCCGCAGCTTCTTCGGTTTCTAATACAGCAAAAGGCGTAACAATTATTCATCCGACTGCTCCGCCGCAGTTTACCGTTGATGGTGATCTAAGTGAATGGTCTGCAATTACTCCATTCAGAATGTATCCTTCAGATGGTTCCGGAACAGTTGTTGCGCAAAATTCAGTTATTGACGGCGATAACGACCTTTCCCTTAACGCTTATGTTGCAGTAGATGCCGAATACATGTATCTGGCATTCGACGTTAATGACGATATAGTCGTTAAAAACGAAACAATTGCTAGTTATTTAACTGATGGCTGCGACATTTTCTTTGGTCTTTATGACTGGCGCGGCGCTTCTCATACCGGTTACAAACGTGGAGCCGAACCTGATTATCATTTAAGATTTACGGCATTCGGTCCTATGACTGATAACCCAGGCGGCACACTTGTAGTAGACTCTCTCGATTATATCTGGCACGATAAATTCCCAACAGGATATATAATTGAAACAAAAATATCATGGACGGCTTTAGCAACTATTCCAACTCCCGATGATGAAGTATTTGTTCCAAAAGTTGGTATGAGAATTCCAATCGATTATTCAATTAACGATGCTGATGCAACAAATCAGAGAGAAGGCATTTTAACTTACTCTCCTATGAATGATGACCAGTCATGGGCAGATGTTTCAAGATGGACAGACACATGGATAGGCGATCAATTCTTTGTTGGCGTTAACGATGAAGAATTTACTCCGATTAATTTTAGCTTAGCTCAGAACTATCCAAACCCATTTAATCCTTCTACATTAATTCAGTATACGCTCAACGAGCAAAATCATGTCACTTTAAAAGTATATAATCTTTTAGGTCAGGAAATTGCAACTTTAGTAAATACTGTTAAAGGACCCGGAATTCATAGCGTTAAATTTGACGCCGGTAATTTATCAACCGGAGTTTATATCTATCAAATTCAAGCTGGTTCTTTAGTTAGCTCTAAAAAAATGGTTCTTGTTAAATAATATCGTCATAGTTACCTAGAGGGTGCAGTTGAAAGACTGCATTCTCTATTTAATTTACAAACAGTTGACTGCCATTTTGGGTAGACCGTTAAAACTGTTAAGAAAATAAATTGGATTTTTCATTAATGCGATTAACTAAAAAGTAATTTTCTCTTAGTGCTTCTGAATGAACTTAGTGTCTCAATGGTAAAAATGTTATGAAAACAAACCAGAACCAAAAACTCACTACTAAGGCACCAAGAACAATCAAACAGTGATGGCTATGCCCAAAGGCTCACTAAGTCCTTTTAGTAAAGCCCATGAGTAGAACGGATATTAAACTAGTGACGGTTTCAAATTTTTTGAATGCAAAGGGTCAACAACAGAAATTTAATTAGTAATCCGCTGAGACGTTAGATTGGCGGCAGTAAATTTGATAAACACAAGAAAATTTTAGTATCTCAGAATTCTAATGGAGGATATAAAATTGAAATTAGGTCCATTTAGTAGAAGTCATATTTTCTTAATAGGGTTAATCCTCCTATGTAATATTGTATTTGCCGGACAGACTGGAAAGCTCGCCGGTAAAATATTTGATAAAGAAACCGGTGAACCGGTAATCGGCGCGAACATCATTATTGATGGAACGCATTTAGGCGCTGCCGCTGATATTGACGGTTATTATTATATAAATAATATCCACCCCGGGGAATACACCATAAGCGTTAGCGCTGTTGGTTATAAAAAGACTATTGTACGCCAGGTTGGAATCCGGATAGATTTAACAACTACTTTAGATGTTGAACTCTACTCCGAGGCTGTTCAATTAGGCGAAGACGTTGTTGTAATCGCCGAACGACCGCTTATAACAAAAGACTTAACTTCAACTTCGGCTACAGTGACTTCAAAAGAAATTGAAATGATGCCTGTTGATAATATTGGACAGGTAATTAACCTTCAGGCGGGCGTTGTTGGAGGTCACTTCCGAGGTGGGCGCTCAAATGAAGTTGCATATTTAATAGACGGATTGCCCGTAACCGATGCTTTCAGCGGGCAAAATTCCGTTGAAGTTGAAAATAGTTCGGTTAGAGAGCTTGAAGTAATCAGCGGTACTTTCAATGCTGAATACGGGCAGGCTCTGTCGGGTGTTGTAAATATTGTTACAAAAGAAGGTTCGCAAAACTTTGAAGGATATGCCTCGGCGTATCTCGGTGATTTTGTTGCAACTAATGATGGGATATTTGAAAATCTGGACAATATTAGTCCGCTTTCCGTAAAGGATTTTCAATTCTCTTTAAGCGGGCCAACGAAAATTTTAAATTCTCTCACGTTTTTTGTAACCGGTAGATATTATGAGAGCGAAGGCTATATGTACGGCAGAAGAGTATATAAACCTTCCGATTCAAATCCGTTTTTCCCTTCAGGAATATCTTGGGAACAAACTCCAAAGGATGCAGAATTTGTTCCGATGAATCCTTATTCGCGCTATTCACTTAACGGTAAGTTGACTTATGCTTTGCCTGATTGGAAATTTAGTTACTCAATATTTTTTGATGAAGATGAATCAAAGGGATACAATCATGGCTATAGATGGACGCCAGATGGAACAATGAATCACTATGGTGATAACTTGGTTCATAATTTCCAAATGTCTTTTGTGCCTTCTCAGAATACTTTTACATCGTTAAAATTTGCAGCAAATAAACATAGATTTTACGGCTATCTTTACGAAGATCAGCTTGACTCAAGATATGTTGAGCCTTCGCAGGGAATTCCAACTTCATCTTATACATACCGTCACGGAGGAAATGAAGTAGGGCGATATAATAGATTTACCAAAACATATATTGGGCAATGGACTTTTGAATCGCAGGTTTCAAAAGAGCATAAAGTTAAATTAGGCATTGAAGGAAGAAGCATTAAAATATTCAATCATTCCAAGGAACTTGTAAACGTGATGGAAGGGTTTTTGGACGACGACTTAAACCCAATAGTTGAACTTGATTATCCGCTCCCTCACAGTAGAGGAAATCAATCATACTATAAAGAACCTTATGAATATAATGCATACATTCAGGATAAAATGGAGTATGACATTATGGTTATTAATGCGGGCGTAAGATTTGAGTATTTCAACCCGAATTCCTCAATTCCGGCGGATAAAAGAAATCCACTGAACAATCCGGATTTCCCGGGATACAACGAAAGGGTTAGTCCCGAAGCAAAAATGCAGATTAGTCCACGCTTGGGCGTTTCGTTTCCAATATCGGATCAAGGAGCAATATATTTTTCATACGGTCACTTTTTCCAAATTCCACCGCTCGAAAATCTTTACTCGAACGACGAACTTCTGTTAACGCCCGGGCAATCGCTGTCGTCTTTTACCGGTAATCCGGACTTGAAACCGCAGAAAACCGTTCAATACGAATTAGGTCTGCAGCAGGTAATTTTCCCAAATCTGGCATTGGATATTACAGTTTATTACAGAGATATTAGAAACCTTCTTGGAATGGAAATACTAAGCACGTATGAAACAATAAAGTATGCAAGATTTATTAATAGAGATTACGGAAACACAAAAGGTTTTATTGTAACACTCGATAAACGTTTTGCCGATTACTTCAGCGCAAAAGTAGATTATACTTTCCAGTTGGCTGAAGGTAACGCATCCGATCCAATGTCGGTTTATAACGATACGCGCGGCAACGTTGAATCAGAAAAACATTTGGTTCCGCTGGATTGGGATCAACGCTCCACTTTGAATATTAGCGGCAATGTCGGCGTTCCGGGTGATTGGACTATTGGCATTATTTATCAATATGGCTCCGGTATGCCTTATACGGAAGATATTCGAATTTCCAACGGTGTACGTTTTGAAAATAGTGGAATCAGACCCACTTTTCATGCGCTTGACCTGAAAGCGGATAAATTTTTTGATTTTTACGGTTTGAAATTTCACACGTATTTGCTCGTGTATAATTTATTGGATATTCGCAACGAATTCGGCGTTTACGGTACAACGGGTAGAGCAAATGCAGACCTAGATATGATTCTTTATACAGGTGAAATTATTGGTCTGAATACGAAAGAAGAATATATAAAAAATCCCGGCATGTACTCTTCTCCTCGTGAGGTAAGAGTGGGATTAAGCGTAGGATTTTAATTTATGATCTCACCTTACGCAAAAGTTTGAAATTGTATTGTAAATCGAAGCGAAACTTCGATAAAATGCTTGTTTTTTACGATCCCGATAAATTTCGGGATCGTGCTACAAGTTCTGCGTAAGGTGACTTATGATCATAAACAGCTTGCACAAATCACTCAAATGATTTGTTTTTATAAGCGAGTATAATGGTTCATAATTTTGATAGAAAAATTTTTAGTAAACGGAGGCGAGAATGCATCGTCATTTTATTGTTTTTATTCTCTTAATAATTATTTCTTCCACAGTCTATGGTCAATCCGATGTGAATGCTTATCGGAATGATGCCTACGGTGATATTCAATACCGCCGCGAGGGAATTATGGACGGCAACCAAATTCGTACTTTGTATTACAACAATGGCGAAGTTGGGCAGTGGCCCTTTTCACCTTCTGGGGAATGGCCCAAGGGTACCGGACACAACTACTTGGACGGAGTTGCCCTTTTAATAGCTGCACAAGTTAGTCATAATGGAAAAATATTCCATCCTCTTCAAACTTCATACAGAGAATGGATGGATTTTGATAAAGTTACCGGATTGATCTGGGGTTTGGAGCCAGTACCCGGATATTCAAATCCTTCATCCGAATATCCAGCCATAAGTTCAAATCCAACCACATGGCCCGATCTGTGGCCAAGAGCGCTCCCAAATATTGATAATAACTGGGATGGTTTTTGGTACGGATATTTTGGACGCGGCGTTATAAACTCTGATTTCGAGACTTTTTTTGTAATGGATGATTCGAAAGATAATGAATTTACAAGAGCGCCCTGGAGTTACTATCCGGTACTGTCAGATTCGTCAAGAGGCGGATTGGGACTTCGCGTTGAAACTAGAGGTTTTCAATGGTCGCACGTTCTTGCAGAGGATATTATTTTCTGGCATTATGATGTCGTGAATATTTCGGATTACGACTACGACACAACGGCATTCGGATTTTATACTGATACCGGCGTTGGCGGTTCTGGCGATAATGCCGATGATAACGCATCATTCGATTTGAAACTTGATATTGCATACGCATTTGATGATGATGGATTTGGTTCACCAGGAAGATGGATTACAGGTTATTATGGTTACGCTTACCTTGAGAGTCCAGGAATCGGAACAGACGGAATTGATAACGACCTCGACGGAATTGTTGATGAGAAACGTGATGACGGATTAGATAACGACGGCGACTGGGTTTCATATTCCGATCTTAATAGTAACGGTAAGTGGGACGCTGCAGACAATGAACCTTTGAACAATGATGTTGGGCAGGATGGAGTTGGTCCTTTCGATAGACAATATATCGGTCCTGATCAAGGTGAAGGAGATGGTTTACCAACAGATGGCGAACCTAACTTCGATAAAACAGATATAGACGAATCCGATATGATCGGTTTAACATCGCTTTCAATTTACAGATTGGGCGATGGCGGAACCGCCGGCGGCTGGCCTAAAGATGATGAGTCTATGTGGATTAAAATGCAAGCTGCCTATTTTGATACATCTTTGCAAAAGGCAAATATTTCTATGGTTTTTGCTTCCAGTCCATTTCTTTTGGAAAAAACTAAAAGAGAAAGATTTTCGATGACATTGGTTTTTGGCAGTGATTTGAAAGATCTTGTTTTCAACAAAGAAACTGTTCAGCAGATATACAATGCAAACTATAATTTCTCAAAACCTCCTTTGAAACCAACTTTAACTGCTGTACCGGGAGATGGTAAGGTGTTTTTATTCTGGGATAGTATTGCAGAAGAATCACGCGATCCATTCTTAGGATTCCAAGACAATGACCCCACAAAAGGTTATAAAAAAGATTTCGAAGGATATTTGGTTTACAGAAGCGAAGAACCTGAGTTTAACGATATTAAAGTTATAACAGATTCACGCGGCGAAGCAAAATTCTGGAAACCGATTGCTCAATATGATTTAATTGATGGGATTGAAGGTCCTGATCCGGTGGGAATAAACGGCGCTTCGTTTTGGAGAGGCGATGAAACGGGTTTGCAGCATTCGTTTGTTGATACAGATGTACAGAACGGGAAGAAATATTATTACGCAGTAGTTTCTTACGATCAAGGAGATCCGGGTTTTGGAACCAAGGGACTTGTTCCATCTGAAAGCACAAAAATTATTTCTGAAGATTTTTCAGGTGTTGTAAAATTTGTTGACATTAACTGCGCTGTTATTATACCCAACTCTCCCGCAGCGGGTTATATTCCTCCTGAATTGGAAGGGGACGTAAATCAAGTTGTATCCGGAATTGGAACGGGAAATTTAAATATCAGTATTCTTAGCGCGGCGGAAATAATTGAAGGCGCGAATTATAAAGTATTGTTCAGCTCAACAGGAACAACGCCAACCTACGCAACCAGCGGATTTGAAGTTATCCGTGATTACAATGGTTTGTTTGATACCGTAATTACTGCTTCAGCTTCGGAAATAGGCGCAAAAAAAACTTCAAAACCATTCGATGGAATGACGCTTTCCGTAATCAACGATTCTATTCAAGTAGAAAGCTCTGGATGGATTATTGGAGAAAGCAATCTTACGATGATCGTTTCTCCGGATAATCACGCTCCGGCTTTGAACGTTGCCTGGCCAGCGGATTATGAACTTCGCTTTGTAGACAATTTTGATTTGAAGACACCGAACTTTAAAATTCCGATTAATTTTGTTGTTGTAAACACTACAACCGGAGATACGGTTCAAGCGGAAGTGTTCGATAATAATGGCGACAAGGCTTTATCCATCGGCGATGAAATTGTAATTATGCAGAAAGTTGGAGCATCCAACAAATTGACTTGGAAGATTACTTACAATCAACCGCCTGGAATAGGTTATCAGCCAAAATATCCAAAAGGCGGAGATATATTTTCAATCAAGATTGCGAAACCATTTTATAATGGAGATTATTTCAGCTTTACAACAAAATCGGCGGCAATTGATAAACAGTTAGCAAAAAATCAATTAAATAAAATTTCGGTTGTTCCTAATCCTTATGTAGCGCAAGCCGCTTGGGAAAAAAGAAATCTTAATCAAACAGGCAGAGGAGAAAGACGTATTGATTTTATAAATCTTCCCTCGGAATGCACAATCAGAATTTACACCGTTGCCGGTTCATTAGTGAAAATTCTTGAAAAAACCGGCGGTAAAGAGGACGGCTCTTTATCGTGGAATCTTGTTACGCAAGATGGAATGGACGTGGCATTCGGGCTTTATGTATTTCACGTTAAAGCGCCCGGAGTAGGCGAACACATTGGCAAATTTGTATTAATTAAATAGGATGGTATTGAAAATGAAAAGAATAAATTCAATCATAATAATGCTAATGCTGCTCCCGGCAATGCTGTTCGCACAATTTGTTTCGGATGTATCTAAACGCGGAACAACAGCCGCTTCGTTTTTAACTATCAGTCAAGGCGCCCGCGCAACCGGAATGGGAAGCGCATTTGTTGCCGTTGCAGACGATCCCTCTGCTATTTATTGGAATCCTGCCGGTATTGCCAGACTTCAGCAGCACGGAGTAGTTTTTGACCACACACAATGGTTTGCAGGCATTGGATATAACTTCGCCGCCGTTACACTTAATTTGGGCGAGATGGGTTCTCTTGGAGCAAGTTTTATTAGCTCCGATATCGATGAATTAAATGTTACTACTATTGAAAATCCAAACGGAACCGGAGAAACTTTTAAGGTCTCCTATTCTGCATTCAGTTTAGCTTGGGCAATAAATATTACCGATGCATTCAGTATTGGGTTCAATCCAAAAGTTGTTTACGAAAATTATTGGAAGATGAGCGATTATGCTTTTGCGCTGGATTTAGGAGTTCTTTACAACACTCCGTTTGATGGAATAACGCTCGGCATGTCGATAACAAATTTCGGATCGAAGATGCAGCTTTCCGGTTCTAATGCTACGGTGCTTTATGACGATAACAAAACCACTACCGGCAACAACGATAGAATACCGGCAAACTTAGAAACATCAGCTTGGGAACTGCCTTTGGGATTTAAAGTTGGTTTAGCCTATCATCCGATTAAAACCGATATGCACGATCTTCTGATTGCAGTTGACGCTTCACACCCGAATGATAATTACGAAAGTATTAACGCAGGCGGTGAATATACTTTTGCCGGAATATTTTCTGTTAGAGGCGGTTATAAATCTTTATTTCTCGAAGAATCGGAAGAATCATTTGCAATCGGTGCGGGATTGAAACATTACTTGATGGGAAATTTAATGATTCAATTCGATTATTCTTATGCGGATTTCGGCAGGTTGGATAATATTCAAAAATTCTCGGTAGGAATAAATTTTTGATACTGAATTTGAGGCTGTCTCTAAAGCTTAGTGAAATTTTGTGTTCTTATCCCCAAGGGATTACTTCACTCAGAAAGTAATCATTTCGGAATATGAAAATTTATTGAGAATTCTCAGATTTAATTTAGAATCGAAAGCATTTTTAAAATAATTTATTTATGGCAAATACAATGAAAAAACCCCTAATATCATTTCTCTTTACATTCTCAATTTTTATTGTTTCCAACCTCAACGCAAAAATTTACAAAGGCGCCGAGTACAGAACAATCGAGACTTATACATACGGACGTTTTGAAGTAAGTTATATTCCCGCAAATAGAGAAGGAGTTGTATCGTCATTTTTTACTTATCACGAAATCACTCAATCAACCGGATGGAACGAAATTGATATTGAAATTTTGGGGCGGTATTCGGACGTTGCGCAATTTAACGTAATCACTCCCGGTCAGAAATTTCATATACGCAATCAATATCTAAATTTTAATCCGTTTCTTGACTATCACACTTATGCTTTTGAATGGACGCCGGATTACATAGCCTGGTTTATAGACGGCGTTGAAGTTTACCGGCAGACAGGCGCGCATATTCAAGAGATGAAACACCCTTCAAAATTAATGATGAATATTTGGAATCCCATTTGGGCAAACTGGGTTGGGACTTGGGACAAAGCAAATTTGCCCGCTAATTCATTTTATGACTGGGCTGCTTATTATTCTTATTCTCCCGGCTCGGGCGACGGAGGCACTGATAACAATTTTAAATTCGAGTGGAAAGACGAGTTTGATTTATGGGATGAATCAAGGTGGGAAAAAGCTACTCATACTTTTTCCGGGAATGAAGCAGACTTTATTAAAGAAAATGTTGTGTTCAAAGACGGCAAATTAATTTTGTGCTTAACCGATGAAACAAATATCGGATATGTTGATAAGACCGCTCCAAAAGTATTATGGGGAAGATTCAATTACGACCGTTCTGTTACTCTAAATTTTAGCGAAGAATTAGACCAAATATCAGCGGTGAATAAGTCAAACTATATAATCACCGGTGTTACGCTCGATCAAATTGAATTAAGCGAAGATAGAAAAACCGTAACTCTACGTTCGGCTGGGATTAATCCTTTCGCTTCAGTGAATGTTATTGTTTTGAATGTATTGGATGACGCTCAACCGGCAAATAAAATTACTACCGCCGCTAAACCGATTGTGCCAATTTCCACCCTGAATTTTCCAATTACAATTAACGCAGGCGGGGAAGGATTAGGTGAGTTTTTAACCGATCAAAATTATACTGCTGATCTGGAATACGGCTATCAAATGGGAGATTCAAAAAAATATCCGGCAGATTTGTCAATCAGCGGAACGGATTTTCCTGAACTGTTCAGAACTGAAAGAAAAGGAATGGTAACGTACAGATTCAGAGTCCCCGATGGACACTATAATTTGGGATTAATGTTTTCTGAAAACATTGAGTCACAGTCCGGCGGAAGAATTTTTAATGTGATTTGCGAGGGAAGTGTTCTTCACCAAAATCTTGACGTATTTGATAGAGTTGGAAAAAATTCAGCGCTCATTTTACAAAATGAAATTGATGTGAAGGATGGAATGCTCGATATTCATTTTGAAGAAGTTATTGACAGCGCCTTTATTAATGGGATTACAATCGATTTGATAACAACTGACTTGGATGAGTTTGGCGTTGAAGATAGAGATTTCGAACTTTATCAGAACTATCCAAATCCATTTAATGGGGATACAATTATAAATTATTATGTCAACAATCCAGGAAGAGTCAATTTTTCTATTTACAATATTGTTGGTGAGAAGGTTTATTCACTCAGCAAAGAAAACGCTCAGAGTGGGAATAACCGTTTTACTTGGAGCGGTTCTGATGCAAAAGGCAATGCAGTAAATTCAGGAGTTTATATATACCGTATTAGCAGTAATGAAAAATCGCAAAGTAAAAAAATGCTTTATTTGAAATAGGTAAGAAAAACGCAGGGAGTTCAAATGGAAAAAAAATATTTAATCCTTTTTGTTGTGATGTTATTCGTCAGCGGATTTAAGTTTTCAGACGTAAATAAATCTAAGAATGAAGATTTAGAAAAAAATATTGATAAGATTTTATCGTCAATGACGATCGAAGAAAAAGTCGGGCAAATGACTCAAGTAACTTTGGAGGTTGTTTCTAAAGAACGGAAGAGCGAATCTGATGAACTTGTTTTAGACATCGGCAAATTGAAAGATGCAATATTAAAATATAAAGTCGGCTCAATACTAAATACCGGAGGCGCAGCAAATTCAATTGAAAGCTGGCACAACATCATTACAACAATTCAAGACATTGCTCTAAAAGAAAGCAGATTAAAAATCCCCGTGCTTTATGGTATTGATGCGATTCACGGAGCAAACTTCACGATTGGCGCAACTTTATTTCCGCAGGCAATAGCAATGTCCGCAACGCGGAATAAAGATATAGTTTTCAAAGGCGGAGAAATTACGGCTTTCGAAACAAGAGCTTCCGGAATTCCATGGAATTTCAATCCTGTACTAGGAATGGGAAGGGAACCGCTTTGGCCAAGATTATGGGAAACATACGGCGAAGACGTCTATTTGACTACAGAAATGGGAAGAGCTTATGTTAAGGGACAGCAAGGAAACGATATTGGCGCAAAGGATAAAGTTGCAACGTGCATTAAACATTACTTAGGATACAGCGTACCCAAAAACGGAAATGATAGAACTCCCGCGTGGATTCCGGAAAGAATGATGCGCGAAATATTTCTTCCTTCTTTTCAAGCGGGAGTTGAAGAGGGAAGCATGACCGTGATGGTAAACTCTTCCGAAATTAATGGCATCCCCGTTCATGCAGATCATTATCTTCTTACGGAATTATTAAAAGACGAGCTTAATTTTAAGGGATTTATAGTCTCGGATTGGGAAGATATTAAACGCTTGCACACGAGAGACCGCGTTGCGGAAACGCCCGAACAAGCCGTTAAAATGGCTGTGATGGCGGGATTAGACATGAGCATGGTTCCTTATGATTATTCGTTTTACGAAATTTTATTAAAATTGGTTGATGATGGTGAAGTTCCGGTATCCAGAATTGATGACGCCGTCCGCAGAATTTTACGAGTTAAACTAATGGTCGGACTTTTTG
This sequence comes from Bacteroidota bacterium, assembly GCA_018829545.1. Taxonomy (GTDB): domain Bacteria; phylum Bacteroidota; class Ignavibacteria; order Ignavibacteriales; family Melioribacteraceae; genus JAHJTX01. Next base: position 15,957 of record JAHJTX010000278.1, read on the forward strand.
AAAACCCATATCCAAATAAAGAGCTGGTTCAGAAATTTGCTTGCAATGAATTTACGCAAGCTAACCTTGATGCTGCACGAGAAGCAATTACATTGTTGAAGAATAATAGCAAATTGCCTTTAAAGAAAAACAGCAAAGTTCTTGTAACCGGGCCTACATCCAATTTGATGAGAGTTTTAAACGGAGGCTGGACTTTCAATTGGCAGGGCGATAACGAATCACTTTATCCTGCTGAAAAATTTACAATTCTTGAAGCCGTTCAAAATAAAATAGGGAAGGATAATGTTTTATTTTACGAAGGCGTTGATTTTTCCGGTGATGTAAATTCATCTGCCGCAGTTGATGCCGCTTCATCTGTTGATGCGGTTATACTTTGTCTTGGTGAAAGCAATTACAGCGAATCGCCGGGAAACATCACTGATTTAGCGCTCGATGTCCGCCAAATTGAATATGCTAAAAAATTATACAAAACAGGTATACCGGTTATTCTTGTTTTAATTGAGGGTCGACCTCGAGTAATCAATCCAATCGTTGAAGACGCTTCGGCTATTGTGATGGGATACTTGCCCGGAATGGAAGGCGGTATTGCAATAAGTGACGTTCTATTTGGAGATGTAAATCCTTCCGGAAAATTACCGTTTACGTATCCAAAATTTGTGAACGGAAACACTACTTACGATTACAAACCAATTGAATTTTTTGACGTAAATAAATACGATCCTCAATTTCCTTTCGGTTTTGGATTGAGCTATACATCATTTTCATATTCTGATCTGAAACTTGAAAAAACTGAAATCGAGCAAAATGAAAATCTTAAAATTTCCGTCAAAGTTACTAACTCAGGCAGCGTTGATGGAAAAGAAGCTGTGGAATTATATTTAACAGATATTTATGGTTCCGTTACAAGACCGAATAAACAGTTAAAGAGATTTGAAAAAATAGAATTGAAAACCGGTGAATCAAAAGTTGTTGAGTTTTCGCTTAACACGCACGATCTTTCATTTATCGGACGCGATAATAAACGAATCACCGAGGCAGGCGAATTTATAGTATCGGTATCGGATTTAAAGAAAAACTTTTTCCTAAAATAATTTTGGAATGATATATCTTGTTTTAATATTTGTTTTGGCAAAAATCATTTGAGATAAAAATTGTAAAAATTCTGGAGTAATAAATGGCAACAACATTTCAAAGTAGTGCCGCAACTGTCGGCGGAAATCCGGTGAATAAAAATTACACTCCCGCGCTTACCGTTCTAACAACATTGTTTTTTATGTGGGGATTCATTACCTGCTTAAATGATATTTTAATTCCTCATCTTAAAGCTGTGTTCTCGTTAAATTATACACAAGTAATGCTAATCCAATTCAGTTTTTTTACCGCCTATGCTGTTGTTTCGCTTCCATCGGGAATGCTGATTGAAAAGATAGGATACAAAAACGGGATAGTTATCGGGCTAATTACAGCGGGCATTGGATGTCTCGGGTTTTATCCGGCAGCCGGATATCAATCCTATCCAATATTTTTGATTGCACTGTTTGTATTGGCGTCTGGAATTACTCTGCTTCAAGTTGCTGCAAATCCTTACGTAGCAATTTTGGGAAAACCGAAAACAGCATCAAGCAGATTGAATTTAACCCAAGCATTTAATTCGCTCGGAACTACAATCGCACCATATTTCGGCGCTCTTTTAATCCTCTCGATGGCAGTTAAAACAACCGAAGAATTGAAATTCATGGCTCCAGATGATATTACCGCTTATAAATTGGCAGAAGCGAGCGCAGTTCAAGTTCCTTATTTAGGATTAGCATTTGCGTTATTTATAATTGCCGCATTCTTCGCGATTATTAAACTGCCTAAAGTTACGGCAGGCGCTTCTACCGAAGGCGTAATAGATCTAAACAATAATGACCATCAGCATCCTAGCGCATGGCATTACAAGCATCTTGTTTTGGGAGCGATAGGAATTTTTGTTTATGTCGGCGGTGAAGTTTCAATCGGCAGCTTTTTAGTCAACTATTTTGGCGAGCCGACTATTGCAGGATTAAAAGAAGCAGATGCCGGAAAATTAGTTTCATTTTATTGGGGCGGCGCTATGATCGGAAGATTTATCGGTTCGGCAGTACAAAGAAAAATAAAACCCGGTAAAGTTCTTGCGTTCAATGCTGTTGTTGCCGGTTTGTTGGTAATAGTTTCCATGTCAACTTCAGGACCGGTAGCGATGTGGTCTATATTATCTGTTGGTTTGTTCAATTCAATAATGTTCCCAACAATTTTTACTCTTGCAATTGATGGACTCGGCAAACATACCGGTCAAGCCTCGGGAATTTTGTGCACAGCAATTGTCGGAGGAGCATTGCTCCCGGTATTACAAGGTTACTTCGCAGATAACATCGGAATTCAAATGGCGTTTTTCATTCCTGTACTTTGCTATGTTTACATCGCATATTACGGAGTTAAAGGATCGGTTCCCAAATTGGTTACTGCATAGCTCATAATTCCGGTGAATGAATGAATTTTTCTAATCTTGATTATATTGTTTTTATAGGCTACATAATTGGAATTGTATCGCTGGGGCTTTGGGTTTCTAAGGAAAAAAAAGGTCACGAAAAAGATACAAAGGATTATTTCCTCGCAGGGAAGTCTCTTCCATGGTGGGCAATCGGCGCATCTTTAATTGCGTCAAATATTTCCGCTGAGCAAATTATTGGCATGTCGGGTTCGGGTTATGTTGTTGGTTTGGCGATAGCATCATACGAATGGATGGCAGCGCTTACTCTAATTATCGTTGCTAAATACTTCCTCCCGATATTCCTCGAAAAAGGTATTTATACAATGCCGCAGTTTCTAGAAATTAGATTTGACAAGCGCGTGAGAACTAGTCTTGCTGTTTTTTGGCTTCTTGTTTACATCTTCGTAAATCTTACTTCGGTACTTTATTTAGGCGCGCTTGCGCTCAAAACAATAATGAATATTGATTTAATTTATGGCATAATTGGGCTGGCATTATTTTCCTCGCTCTATACAATTTATGGCGGATTAAAAGCTGTTGCATGGACTGATGTTGTTCAAGTAATTGTTTTAATTGCCGGAGGATTGGTTACGAGCATTCTTGCATTAAATGCAGTTTCGGGCGGGAGTGGCTGGCTTGATGGATTAGGCGCTCTAATTACCGAAGTTCCGGAAAAATTTGATATGATCCTTGATTCAAGCCATCCAAGTTATGCAGAACTTCCTGGAATAAGCGTTCTTATCGGTGGAATGTGGATAGCAAATTTATTTTATTGGGGCTGCAATCAATACATAACTCAAAGAGCGCTTGCAGCAAAAAATTTGAAGGAAGCACAGAATGGTTTAGCCTTTGCAGCGTATCTAAAAATTTTAATGCCTCTAATTGTAGTAATTCCAGGTATCGCTGCTTTTCATCTGCAGGCTGATATTATTAAACCCGATGAAGCTTATCCATGGTTATTGAGCAGATTTGTTCCAGTTGGACTGAAAGGACTTGCCTTTGCTGCTCTTATTGCAGCAATCGTATCGTCATTAAGTTCAATGGTTAACAGCACAGCTACAATATTTTCTATGGATATCTACAAGCAGATTTTCGATAAATCAGCGAGTGAGAAAAAATTAGTTCGAACGGGAAGAATAGCCAGTGCAATTGCTTTGTTGATTGCAGTTTTCGTGGCTCCTAATTTAACAACATTAGATCAGGCTTTTCAATTTATTCAGGAATTCACAGGATTTGTTAGTCCGGGGATCCTAGCAATATTCATGTTCGGATTGTTTTGGAAAAAGGCTACGGCAAATTCTGCGTTATGGGCGGCAATTCTTACAATTCCACTTTCGGCGGGATTCAAGTATCTCACTCCCGAACTCCCGTTTATTGATCGAATGGGAATAATATTTATTCTTCTAAGTATTCTCGTAATCGTAATTACTTTGATGGAGAAAAAGGGTTTTGACAGTAAAGCAATTATGATTAATAAAAAATTGTTTGAAACAAATCCGGTATTCAATGTTGCGGCAATAGGAATCTGCGGTATAATTGCCGTGCTCTACATCCTATTTTGGTAGAGCAAATTTTAAGTTGAAGCAGAGACGAACTGAAAACCGGCTCTGCTTTTTTTATATTGTCAGTCAAGATATTCTATTTTTGTTATGAAAGGAAGATATGTCAAAAATTAATGTTACACTCGGTATTGATATCGGCGGAACTAACACGGTTTTAGGATTAGTTACTAAAGAAGGGGAATGCATTAAGAAAAGCTGCATTCCTACAAATGCAATGGATACTGCAGAGGATTTGTTTAAAAGAATTTTTGCTGAATTTGAAGTTTTACTTCCCGCCGCCGACGGTAATTACAATCTTGTCGGAATAGGCATTGGCGCACCTAATGCAAATTATTACAGCGGATGCGTTGAGAATCCTCCAAACTTAAATTGGGGCACGGTAAATATCATCGAGCTCGTTAAGAAGTTTAAAGATGTTCCTACTGCTTTAACAAACGATGCGAACGCCGCAGCATTAGGCGAACTTAAATTCGGTGTTGCTAGAGGAATGAAAAATTTTATCGAAATGACTCTAGGTACAGGACTCGGCAGCGGAATTGTTGTTGACGGAAAATTATTATACGGTCACGATGGTTTTGCAGGAGAGATTGGACATACAATAGCGGTACGTGATGGCAGAAAATGCGGCTGTGGAAGAAAAGGATGCTTGGAAGCTTATGTCTCAGCGGGTGGAATTAAGAGGACTGTTTTCGAATTACTTGTACAAAGCAGCGATAGGAGTGTGTTGAGAGACATTTCTTACAATGAACTTACCTCAAAGAAAATTTATGAAGCTGCTGTTAACGGTGATAAAATAGCCAACACTGCATTTAAAGTTACCGGGAAATATTTAGGAGAATCGCTTGCTGATTCTGTCGCGCATTTAAGTCCGGAAGCAATTGTCCTTTTTGGAGGATTATCTCAGGCTGGAGATCTATTACTTGACTCAGTTAAAAAGAATCTTGAAAACTCTTTGTTAAATATCTTCAAAGGAAAGGTTAAAATATTGGTATCCGGATTACCTGAAGGCGATGCAGCAGTTCTTGGATCGGGTGCGTTGATTTGGCATGAACTTAATAATCAATAAAACCAATTAAGGATGATTTTCCCGTTCCTCATCTGCTCTGTAGAGCGAACAGGCTGTTCGCTTTACATAATAACAGATATTTTCCAATCCTTAAAATGGTATACTTCGCTTAAGTGCAATAAACTCCTCAATCATTCCAACGCATTTTGGCAGCATGAAAGTTATGATCATGTAATAAGAGATGAGGAATATCAGATAGAGATGTAGATCGAAGCGAAGCTTCGATTAAGCAAAGGAGACTGAAAATAATAGAGTTTTTCGAAGCTCCGTTTATAAC
>JAHJTX010000279.1 GCA_018829545.1 Bacteroidota bacterium
CATGACACAGAGAAGAGAAATTAAACTAATTGATGAAGCCCTAGAAACACTAGGGTTCATTCAAAAAAAATATTTCAAAGTGATTTTTCAAAGTGATGATTTATCTCACTGCTTTACTGTTGTTGATTCATTCCTTGAATCAAAATCCTTTGAACTAGATCAAGAACTAATCGAGATCAGCAATGACGAAATTATGGAAGCATATTTAGAACAAAAACAAATGTATAATTTTTAAGGAGTTAAAGAAGATGATTCAAAATATATCTGATGATTTTTACAAATTTGATTCAAGACACAAGGCTTTGAGCTTCGCGCAGTCTTGGAGCAATAATGAAAATTGTTACATAGCCGTAATTGATTCTTTTAATGCTGTCGCTGATGCTCATACTTATTTTATTGAAAAGTCTGTCGGAATTTTAAGAAATGGCGAAAAGCTAATTGCTGAATTTGAAAATGGTTTTAACTTAACAAAAGGGAGTTATTGAAATGACTTTTAAAGATGATCCTCGTTGGATTAAAGCCCGTTTTAATTCTATTTGTTCATGCTCTCAATCAATTAAAAAAGGCGATGATATTTTTTACTATCCAAAATCTAAAACCGCAATTTGTAAATTTTGCGGAGAATCAGCTTCGAAACAATTTAATTTAGAAGCACAAGACGAACAATTTTTTAATTCACAATTTAGGAGTAATTGAAATGAAACTAACTGATTTCGCTACTGAATTAGTCAGTAAAAACAATTTTATTAAAGCCAGCTTTGGCGGCTTTCAAGGTGCGGGTAAATCCCGCACTGCTACTGAATTTATTATCGGCGCTTATAAAGACATGAAATGTAAAAAGCCGATTCTAATCATTGACAATGAAAAAGGTTCTCGCTTCTTAATCCCTATTTTCAAAAAAGCTGGAATCGAAGCAATCGCAAAGGATACAACTTCCTTAGCAGATGTTATTCAAGCATTTGATTTTATACAGAAAGGAGAAGTTGATTTTCTTTTCATTGATTCAATGACAAAGATTTATTACAAATTCGTAAGAGATTATAAAGCAAAGAATAGAAAATCTTTTATGGCCCTAAACGACTGGGGAAAACTTCTCCCCGCATGGCAAGAAGAATTTTCCGACCGTTTTGTTAATACTGATGGAAATATTGTTTTTACTGGAAGGGGAGGATTTGAATACGAAAAGGAAGAAGATACAAAAGATGAAAACGGAGTAGTTGTAGAAAAAGGTTCTTTTGTTAAGTCTGGAATCAAAATGAAAATAGCTGGCGAAACACCTTATGAAACCGATCTCAATATTTGGATGCAGCTTGAAAAAGAAATTACAAAAGACGGTAAACCTAAGCAGTTGAATGTTGCTTATGTTCTCAAAGACAGATCAGACACCATCAACGGTAAAATCTTTGAAATGCCAAAGTATAAGAGCTTCAAACCGATTATCAATTTTATTCTTGGCCTGCCAATTGGCGATGTTGCTCAAGAGTCAACTAATGTCAATCTAACGCCTGGAAATGATTTTGATTATTACGAAAGGCTGACTAATCGTAAAATAGAAATCGAAAAAATTGAATCACTTTTTGAATTAAATAATCTTGGCTCTCCACGCTCCGCAGAAGAAAAGAAAATCAAGACAATGATTATTCAGAAGATTTTCGGAACTACTTCTAAAACTGAAATTGAAAAGATGGACGCTGCCCAACTCAATTTTAAAAGAAGTGAACTGGATTCATTCTTTAATGCTTTTTCTACTGTGGATGATGATAAAATCTCTTTTATCGAATCCTACAACATCGCTAAAGAACAGTTATTTGCAGTCTGATACAAATTCATTCTAAGCAGTAAATCCACAGAAAAGGGAGTTTTTAGCTCCCTTTTCTTGTGTATTATTTGTGTAATGTCTGTAAGTTGTTGTAATATAACGACTTTAGTGGAGGTGGCGGGAGTTGAACCCGCGTCCGAAATTACATTTCAGAGAACGTCTACATACATAGTTTATTTTTTAGATCTTACACAATGAACTCCAATAAACAGGATTTCATTCCGCCAGTCCGGTTACCGCTTTCGCGGATTCGCCTCCTTTACCCGGGCGCTAAATTCGGCTAGTGTGCCAAACGGCGTTCTTCCTTAACTCGGCACACGTAGCTAAGGAGAACGGCTGCGTATTTTTTTACGCAGCTAAAGCGTAATCGTAATTATCGATTATTTTTTTCCCAATGATTAACGTGGTTCGGGGATCACGGTATGCAGTTCAAAGAACAAATAATCCCGTCGAAGCCAATTTCACCCCCAAGGAATTTAAGAATTGTAAATGGGAATAGAAAATTACAGGATTCTAATCTTTCTTCCAGTAAATATCGCGATTGCCGGAGACAGAGTTTTCATATCGCGCCAATACGAACAATAAATCAGAAAGACGGTTCAAATATACTACAATTTTGGGATTAATCTCAACTAGTTCTGACAGCGACACGCAAATACGCTCCGCTCTTCTGCAAACTGATCGCGCAAAATGAATAAACGATGCGGCAGTATTTCCACCGGGAAGAATAAACGAAGTTAGAGGTTCGAGACTCTGCTCAAAATAATCTATACTAACCTCAAGTTCAGATATAGACTTTGGAGATATGGGAGTAATGGAATTTCTTGAGTTGGTTTTATCAATTGGCGTTGCTAGGTCTGCGCCAACATTAAAGAGTTGGTTTTGAATTGAGGTAAGTAACTTTTTAATTTCAGTATTATTCGTCAATGAAACGACAACTCCCAAAATGGAATTTAATTCATCGACTGTGCCGTATGATTCTAGTCTTAAATTATTCTTCTTCACACGGTCGCCCCCGAATAGCGAAGTTTCACCTTTATCACCGGTTTTAGTGTAAATCTTCATGATACAATTACAACTCGATAATTTTATATTCGTTTTTATCTTTATTGAAAAGGATGCCGTTTTCAACACACGCATTTTTTCTTATTAATGCTAATCCTACTTTTTCATTCTTCGAAATTGAATCGGTGATTGAAGTAATTGTACCAGCCTCTTCTTTGTCAACCGAATAAAGTTCAATTGGTGCGGATGAATTATTTGTTTTCGCAGTCGAAACGACGCACAATTTCCTCTGAACTTTATCATAGGTTTCAAGTCTCGCAATCACTTCCTGACCAATATAACAGCCCTTGCTCGAACTAACATGCTGCATCAAGTTCAACTCATGCGGATTGTACTGATCATTAATCTCTTCCGGATATTGAGGAATTCCTTTTTCAATTCTAAAATTGTTATAAGCCAAAAAGCCGATTCTCTTTAAAGAAAAGATGGAATTTTCTGACAATAATTTTGAAAGCAGCAAATCGCCAAAATCAGTATCAACAATAATTTCATACCTATAACAATTTTGTTCGGTACGCAATTTTAAAATGTGAACAAAAAAACTATCAAGCTGAAGACGCAAAATATTTTCATCAGTTAGGTCGTTAGCATTTTTACCGAATATTAACGTCATGAACGATTCTGCTTGCGGTCCAAGAATTTCAAACACTCTGAATTCATTGGATGGCTCAGTATGAATGTCTTCTGTAATTATATACCGGCTAATCCACCGATTAACTAACGGCGCCGCGTCAATAGAGCATATTAAGTAATGCGCCTCATTCAATGACAGCAAATTGGTTCTGTCTATCAGTCTTCCTTTACCATTTGTGAAAAGAGTTGATTTGTGTTTTAAAATACCGAGTCGGGAAAGATCGTTCGTTGATACTCTCTGCAGAAAAGATAAGGTGTCATTCCCCTTCAATTTTATTATTGAATTGTAGGAGATATCTCTTAAACCCACCCCATGCAGAAGTGTGTCATATTCCTCTTCAACGCTGGTAAAGTTTGGAATTTTAAACTCATCAAAGCCATTATCTTTAAATGAATCTATTTTGATTGAATCGCTGTTGTCAAAATTTTCAAAGCTCAATATGAATCCTTTCCTGATCGAATGAAATACTAAAACTTTCTAAACCATTTTTTATTTCTCTTTGTAACATAAAGCTCTCGCTGCGTATCCCAATAAAATTTAACAGAGTCAATTAATTTAATTCGCACCGAGTCGTCAATAAATCTATACTCCAAATAATCCGGGAATTTATCATCATTCTCATTTATTAGTATGCGCTTATGAGCGATGCCTAAATAAGTTTCCATTAAATGCGGTTTATTTCGGATGCCGTCAACGAAAAAGTAATTATAATTGCGATGCCCTGAAATAATACCCGCTTCAAAATTTAATTCAATGTAACTCATGTTCTTATTCTTCCAAGTTTTCATTTTCATTGAATTAAACCCGCCGTGGATAGGCACTTCTGATTCCCAAACAACGTTAAAATTATTATCACTACATTCAAGCAGTACTAGATAAAAGAAAGCTGTCCCCAGTCGCGTGCTGTCCAAATTAATAAAACTCGATTCATAACCGATTATGTTCTTTCTTTCAATCGGACGTTCACCTTCTTTTGATTTTGCTATTGCTGTAAAAATATATTGAGTTCTATCCCGGTCGATGAAATAAAGCACAGCCGGTTTTGGAATATTGTAAGTATACGTTCTATCAAACTCAACTAAGCTAGTGCCTTCCGGATATGTTGCAAGAATAAATTCCTGAACAGCAATTGTATCGCAAGGAGTGCGGTTAGCAGCTAATTCCTTTTTCTTTTCGATATTATATTCTTTTAAATCCCGGTCAACATCTCTGCTTAGATTTCTATCACCATATGTTCTTTTAGCATCTTCTGTGTCTTCAGTATCACCACAGCCAATAAAAACCAACGCCAACAACAAAAGCAGTAAATATTTTGCTGTCTTCATTTCTTCACCTTTATATAGTTACAACTCCTGACCATGTAATAGAATTTTTTTCCGCTTGTCTACTTCGAGATTTCATCAAGGAAGTAAACCGAACTTAAAATGCCTAGCTCAAAATTCTTAAGACTAAAATGCTCGTTCGGAGAATGTATATCATCTGTATCTAATCCCAATCCCATTAAAACAATCGGAGCTTTGAGGATGTTAGCAAATTCAACGACAATTGGAATTGATCCGCCTTCTCTTGTAAAGACAGTTTCTTTACCGAATGCTCTTGTTGTTGCCCTTGCTGCAGCTTCAATAGTTGGGTTATCCAAATCCATTAGAAACGCTAAACCGCCGTGCATTTCCGTAACATTTAGTTTAACGGATTTTGGCGCAAGAGATAAAACATGTTTAGTAAATTCTTTTGCAATTTCTTTCGGATCTTGATTCGGAACTAATCTCATGGAAATTTTAGCAGACGCCTTTGATGGCAGAACAGTTTTTGCACCTTGTCCAATAAATCCGCCGACAATACCGTTGCAATCCAAAGTAGGTCTGCCGGATAATCTTTCAAGAGTCGAGTAACCAGCTTCTCCTTGCAAGGCGCCAACATTCAGTTCCTTTGCCAATGATGCGTCAGAGAAATTGAGTTTTTTGTAATTGGCTTTTTCTTTCGGCGTAATTTTTTTTGCGTTTTTATAAAAATTAGGAACAGATACTTTTCCGTTTTTATCGTGCAGTTTAGTAATAATTTTTGCTAGTTCATTAATTGGATTAGCAACTCCGCCGCCGAAACTTCCGGAATGAAGATCGCGGTTCGGTCCAACTACTTCAACTTCCATATAGCAAAGTCCGCGCAATCCATAATTAATAGTTGGAATGCCATCACCGTACATACTCGTATCCGAGATTAATACAGAATCGCACTTCAACATTTTATTATTTTTCTTAAGGAATTTTCCTAAATTCTGGCTGCCGATCTCTTCTTCACCCTCAATAATAAACTTAACATTTACAGGAAGTGAACCCACGGTTTTCAAATATGCTTCAACGCTTTTAATATGAACAAGATTTTGACCTTTATTATCATTCGCACCGCGCGCATAAATTTTTCCTTTTTTTACAACAGGTTCAAATGGATGGTTAGTCCACTCATCAATAGGATCAACTGGTTGAACATCGTAATGTCCGTAAATTAAAACGGTAGGTTTATCTTTTGCATCCAGCCATTCGCCGTAAACAATCGGGTGACCATCTGTCTTAAAAATCTCAACTTTGTTAAGTCCGGCATCTTTCAATTTGCCGGCAACAAAATTTGCACACTTTTCAATATCCTTTTTATTTTCAGCTAAAGTGCTGATGCTCGGAATTCGCAAGTAATCTTTTAATTCTTCAACGTATCCTTTTTTATTCTTTTTAATATAACTAAGTACTTGTTTCACATGTTTCCCTTCTTATGAAAAAAATAAAATTATGTTTGCCTAATTTACGCCTATATTTGAAGCATTTCAAGAAATGAATAATTTTATCTAAAGTAATTGTTTTTTTTAGATGCTTGTCTCATGCAAGTTAAAGAATAATAAGCGAATTTTATATTAGCCGTTAATTCTGTAATTTTGTCTGTAATTTGCGAGAACAATTGATTAATGATTTTATTCCGATATATAATTAAAGCGCATTTGATACCGTTTTTATTTTCGGTGTTCACTTTAATGTCTGTATTTCTTCTTCAGTTTTTTATGAAATTTGCAGACAAACTCGTTGGCAAGGGTTTATCGTTATTCGTAATTATTAAGTTAATAGCCTACAATTTGGCATGGATGCTTGTTCTGGTTGTGCCCATGTCTGTCCTTGTTGCAACTCTAATGGCTTTTGGAAGCATGGCTCAGAACAACGAAGTTTCAATCATGAAAGCTTCCGGAATAAGTTTATATAAAATGATGATGCCTCCGCTTTTAGGAAGTATACTAGTTGGATTTCTGCTCATCCAATTCAACAATTATGTTTATCCCAACGCTAATCATCAAGCGCGAATACTACGTTATGATATATCGAGAAAAAAGCCGACTCTATCTTTGGTGCCGGGAGTTTTTTCACAAGAAGTTTCGCGGTATTCAATTTTAGTTAGAGATATTGATCAAGAATCAAATGAGTTAATTGGCGTTACGATATATGATAATACCGATCCTAGGAATATTGCTGTCGTAACTGCCGAGAAAGGATACCTTTACTTTTCTAAATCTCAAGATAAACTTATAATGGATCTTTGGAGCGGCGAAATTCACACTAACGACGTAACCAAGTCTGAAGCATACCGCAAATTAATTTTCGAGAAGCATAAAATTATTATGGATGCCGATCAATTTTCATTCAGAGAAACTGAACCAGGGCAGCTATCACGAGGAGAAAGAGAACTAGGCAGCGCAGAGTTGCTGGCAATTGTGGATAGTTTGAGAGGATTGCGAGCCGAACAAATTGTAGAATTTGAGGACAAAATTTACGTTCACTTTGTTGTGCCTTCTCTTAAAGGTGAATCCAGAAGGAATTATTCCAACACAAAAAAGTTTATATATCTTCGAGTTGAAGACAGAATTAAAAATGCGCGAAGCAATATGAAATCTACTTTGAGAAGACTGGAAATCAACAATAAAAATATTAATAAGTATCTTGTTGAAACTCATAAAAAATATGCGATACCGGTTGCATGTATTGTTTTTATACTTATCGGCGCGCCGCTTGGAACAATGACGCGCAATGGCGGTATTGGAGTTGCCGGAGGAATCAGTTTAATTTTCTTTTTAATTTACTGGGCGTTTTTAATGGGAGGCGAAAAATTTGCAGATAGAGGTTTGCTTTCACCATTTTGGGGAATGTGGTCTGCTAATTTTGTACTTGGCGCGCTTGGATTGTATTTCACGTATAAGAGCGCCAAAGAGCGCATCACAATTGATTTTTCTTTCTTGATGAAATTAATTCCCAAGAACTGGAGAACTGGTAATAATAATAATGAAAATTCTTGACCGTTATTTAGTTAAGCAGTTCCTTCAAACAGTTCTGTTTGGTGTAATTGCATTTGCATTAATATTCGTGATAATCGATATGATGGAACATCTTGATGAATTCATCGACGAGGATGTTCCTGGAAATATTATCATTCAATATTATTTTGCATTCATACCGGAAATTATTCGGTTAATGATTCCGGTTGCAGTTCTTTTATCGGGTCTTTTTGTTGCTGGTAAAATGTCTAACCTTAATGAATTGACCGCAATCAAATCTTGCGGTGTTAGTCTTTACAGATTTATGACTCCTTTCATTCTGACGGCATTATTCATTAGTATCATTTCAGTATACTTCGGCGGATATGTAGTTCCACTTGCCAATAAACATAAGGTGAATATCGAACGGCTGTATATGCGGAAAGATGTTATTCACTCTGGAATGAACATAGTTTTTCAAGATTCACAAACTAGAATCGTAACAATTGCTTCTTATAATGTCGGTAGTAATCAAGCGCATCGTGTAAGCATACAGGATTTCGATAAAAACGATTTAACAAAGATGATTGAGAGATTTGATGCCGAACGGATGAAATATGACACACTTGAAAATATTTGGGTTATGTACAAAATTGTTCAAAGAGAATTTACAGATGAAAGTGAAGTAAGCAATTCCTTTTCCGAATATAAATTTCCCGACCTAAATTTTTCGCCTGGAGAGGTAGTTTCAAAACAGCGCAAAAATGAAGAGATGTCACTTTCCGAGTTGAGCGATTTTGCCGATAGTCAAATCCGATCCGGAAATGATCCGACTAGAGTTTTAATTGAATATCATTCGAGATTTGCTTTTGCCTTTGCCAGTGTAATAACCGTACTATTTGGGCTTCCCATTTCTGCGAACAAACGAAGGGGTGGTTTGGCGGTTCAATTTGGAATAAATCTTTTAATAACTTTTTTCTATTTGGTGTTTATGAAAATCAGCCAGGCGTTCGGCAAGAACGGAGTTTTAAATCCGTTCCTTACCGCCTGGTTTGCAAATTTTGTTTTTCTAGCCGCTGCAATTCTAAATGTAATCAGAGCCAGAAAATAATTTTAGAATCTCCAGCGAGTTCCCATAGAAATGCCAACTCTCTTTGCAGAGTTACCGGCAACTAAGCTCTGGAAATCGGAAGTAGCCAAATTAAATTCGAAAAGTCCCGCGTCAAACCCAAAACCGAATCCCCAGTTAAAACCATGAAGTCCGCCAAAAGAAAATCCGGTTCTTAAAGGGAACCATGCCCATGGTCTATACTCAGTACCGATTGAGAATCTAGGCGTAGTACTGTTTGATGGCAGATCGTTAAATCCTTGATTGTAATCAACTACAACCAGCAAAGTGCCATAGAAACTGTCGAAGTATTTATCTACTTGCGCGCTTGCGCCTAAGCGTAGTGCGGTTGGTAAACCTGAATTGAAACCTTTTGTATACTGTCCCTCGCCTTTGAAGGACTCCGCAAGGGAATCTATCAATTCTGAGTTAGTTGGATCATTTATAACAAATTCATCTCCGGAAGATGTATACTCAACTGTACCTTCGTCCCATGAAATTGAGCCGATATCAGTAATAGCAAATCCGAATGACCAGATATCATTCAGCTTAGCTGAGACTCCGAGATCAAAACCAACACCGCTGCCTGCCGGCGAAGGAAATGGACCAATATTTTGAGCTTTGGTAGTATCTTCAAAATCATAAACAATTCCAAAATCCGGAGAGGCGGCAACATTCATTTTCATATTTCCGCTAACAGAAATATTGCTGTTGTCCAATGTTGTCATTGCTGTATTTATTTTATCGAGACCGACATAAAAATATCCATGCACTATTTTTAGTGAAACGCCTGCGGTAACTCTTTCAAAGAACTTTGGCAGCAATGGCGTTAAATCTCTTGCGTAGGATAATGTGTAATCTCTTAAATACCATGCACGGGCATCCATATCATCAAAAGTAAAAGTTTTACCCACTGTATTGCCCTCGAATGCTAAATCGAGCAAATCTTTTGGAAAAGCTGCTCGAACAGACAGTTTATCATTTATTGAGAAACCGAATGCGCCTATTGCAGCGCTAGGATAATATGTAATTGCAAAAAGATTGAATGAAACATTTGTTCTAATTGCTGTTCCGGCATCAAAAAGATCGAGGAATTTGTTCTTTTCGGATCCTTCAAGATACCTTCCAACGCGGTTTCCGGTGCTGTCCAGTACGCCGGTAAAATATTTTTTATAATCATCTAATGTGAAGAAATCGTTGCCAAGCCTTAAATTCATGTTAGGCATTGGGAAAAAGGTTGAGAGTTCAAAAGCATTACTTTCCGGAATGGCTAAATTTGCAGGGTTTTTGCCGATTGCATATACGCCTCTCGAGCTAGCCATAAATGTATTTCCCATACCTGCGGAACGGGGATCCCCAATTCCAATTGATCCGTTACCTTGAGCAAAAGCAATTGAAAAACTGAAGGACAGCACTATTAGGTTTTTTAGAATTTTCATTTTATCCTCTTCCTTCTTCTAGGTCAACCAGATAGCTTGCTTCGGCAGTTATTCTTGCTTGAATTGTATCTGTTATTTTAAATTTCACAGGGTTTGTATTTGAAACGGGCGCGGTATCCAATGAGAATACGAGTACCAATCTTTTATTGCCAAGTAACTTTTTAACATCGTCGCTGTAAAGCTTTATTGTTTGTGTAACGGTACCCGCAGAAACAACGTTTCCATTCTGATCCACGGTAGGAGCAGGAACTTTAATTTCGGTAACATCATTATGAGTTGGAGGTAGGATCAATAAAATATTTCCTAGCGAATCCAAAACCTCTCCAGTAAAAGTAATATTAACCGGAATCTTATTTGTTAATTCAACAGTAACAGCGGCAAAATTAATTTTTTCGATATCCTTCTCATTATCCTTGCTTATATCGATATCAACTGTATCTCTGAAACTTCCTCCGCCAATACCAACATTCAATGGGAATTCAATTTCAGTCTGCCCAGAAATGGAGTCTGATTGAGATATGCTTGAGACTTTATAATTTGGATTGACAATAACACCACCCTCAAAGAAAAACTCATTCGGCAGCGCAGAATCGAAAGAATTCATCATATCATTCAAACCGTAATCAGATAGATTGATGATAGTGGCCGGAGGAGAACTGGTAATTAAAATATTATTCATTTCAATTGAGCGCTCAATAATTCCGTTTGATGCTCGCAATTTAGCGCTCAATTCAAATTCTATATCAGCAGATGAATTAAGAACTAAGTCAATATTTGTTGACTTAAAGTTAATGTCATCATACTTAAACGTCTCGCTCAAATCTCCTAAATCCATAGAAAATGTCGTAGGTTCAATATTAAAACTAGTCGGCTTAATCTTGCCTTCAATTTCTGCAAATGAAAGTGAGCCAAAATTTATATCTATGCCGATGCTGTCTTCCTTAGAAAGAACTCTGGCATCGTTGGACGGTAATGTTGAAATAACTGCCGAATACTCCAATTCATTTGTCGGCGTGCCGGGAGTTTGAGTAGCAATACTCCATCCTTTAATATCGGGTTCGCTTATCGATTTGTTAGCTTCTGAACGAGATAAAGAAATTGTTTCAACAAAGCTTGAGCCATTCGGTCGTTTAAGATTTTTAATCTCGAGACGTAGAGAGATATCAACATCAAGATGGTTATTAAAGACAATTTCAAAGGAGCCTGAACCGAAAACTGCTTTTTCGATATACGTCGAATCATCAATTGCAACGTTTCCATCTTTCGTGAAAGGGTCCTGCTCTGGAAGCGGAGCAACAGTCTCGCTGACAGATAAATTTTCGAATGAAACTTCTAGTTCAGTTCCGGCTTCAGAAGGTAGAGTTACAATAACGCCGCCGCTTCCCGGTGAATAAAGAGTGCCGTCATATTTAAGCGCATTTTTAATTTTCTTTCCGGCTAAATCAAAAATTACTGACGCGCTGTCGTTCGGCGGAATAGTAATTTTTTCGGAGGCTGGTTTTTGTGCAACAACGCTGTTATCGTCGGCATTTTTAATTATAATTCCTCTTAATTCGGTAATAACCGGAAGTTTGTTTCTTATCTTGATATTCAATGTACCGCTTTCTAACGTTACAGATTGAAAAGCAGAAATTTCAGGGAATGAAATTGAAACCGCGTTCTCATTCTCCGGGAAGATAGCTTGTGAACCGCTCGTAAGCGAAGTCCAGTCCTCCAACAATATACCGGTAATTATTGGATCAACATTATTAATTTTAATTGAGCCAATTTTTTGAGATGCATGAGTTGAAAATCCCGCCACATTCAAGTTATCTGCAATTTTTATTGCTGATATTGGCTGAACATCCGAATAGTATAGCAAACCTTCTCTGCCGGGATCCGTATACCACCGAATAATTGATGTGTCTTTTTCGATTGCTTCCTGAATGGTATAAGACTTTTCCGTAATCGGAGCAGTTATATTTACGTCCCACCTTGGCGCCACAAAATCACCCGGGGCATCAAAACATGAATTCAGCCCAAAGATCATAAGCATAAAAATCGGAATTAAAGTTCCAAATCTTTTAAGCATGCAAAACCTCTTAACTTTTATTAAAAAAAAGGATGAACTATAATTTTCTGCAATCAAAAGTGCATGTGAAAATTATAATTCATCCTGCAATGAAAAATACTATTTAACTAAAAGCATTTTCTTTGTGAGACTTATTTTTCCACTCTTGATTGCATAGAAATATAAACCTGACGCTAAATTTTCTGCGTGGAAAGTCGCTTCGTAAGTTCCGGCAGAAAGATTTTTTGAAACTAAGGTTTCGACTTCTGTACCGAGAATATTATAAACTCTCAAATCAACAAAACCTTGGGTTGGAATACTGAAACGAATTTTTGTTGATGGGTTGAACGGATTTGGATAATTCTGTTCAAGATTGAAATCTGACGGAATGTAATTCATTCCTTCCAATTCAACGCTGGTTGCAGATGAAATTTGTCCCTTTCCTCCGCCGAATTTTGACAAGTGTCTTGCCTTAAACGCTATAGAATCGGGAGTGCTAATCGTAACAATATCGTCAGCATTCCAGCCGGTATCTGTTATGTATGCAAATCCTAAATCGTCAGACTTAAGTCCAATTAACTGAAGCCAGTTTAGGAATTCCGGATGTTTTGGAATAGTAAGAGAAAGAATTTTATCTCCATTAAAGAAGTAGTCTCCCTCATATAAAGTAGAATCTGGCAAAACGAAGACATTGATTTCTAAATTTAAGAACAGGGTGTCACCGAATACTTTGAAGTATTCTCCAGTTCCTGCATCCAATCCGCCAAGAATAATGTTGAGGTGGATATCAGTATTAATCGATTCATTCTCGAGAAGAAATGCACCACCACGAATAGAATTATAAGCAGGCTGCAGTTTACTGAAATCGCCAGGAAGTGTGGCATCCGGAATTATGTACTTAGTACCTTCCATAAAGCTTCCTTCGTCAACAGTTGTGGTATTTGTAAACTGACCGAGAGGGAGTGTAATTGTTTGACTTACTTTAAACTTATAACTGACTGTATTCTGTGCGATCAAAGCACTAGAAAATAATATTAGAACAGTAATAACAATAAGTCTTGTAAAAACCTTCATTGAGTACTCCTTTGTATTTGTTAAAAACTTTGAATTCCAGGCTAATTTAACACAAAATCGCTATTTGTCAAATGAGATAGGTCGTGGTGTATCTCAAATCACAATTTCTTTAGCAACCTGAGCAGTTACAAATTTTCTTGTTGGATCAATTCCACTGTCCGGTTTAATGCCCCGAACAAAGTACATATCCATTTTTCCTTTGTTTTTGGCATCATGCTTTCCTCTGTATTCACAAAAGAAATAGTCTTTAATAAGCATATATGTAAAAGCTGAAATATTCACCTCGCCTGGTTCACCGGAACTTTCCATACGGGCGGCAACATTTACCGTATCGCCCCAAATATCGTAAGTAAACTTTCGTGTGCCTACAACTCCGGCAATAACCATTCCTGAGTGAATGCCGGCTCTCATATCCCATTTTATAGCGGCAGTTTTGCCCCGCTCCTTCATATAATCTTGCATCGCTGTAGCCGCCAACACCATATTAATTGCGTGATGCTCGTCTTCTTCCGGTAAACCGCAAGCAGCCATATAAGCATCGCCAATGGTTTTGAGTTTCTCCAATCCATAACGTCCTACTATATCATCAAAACCTTTAAATATTTCATTGAGTTCCTTAACAAGCTTATCTGCAGGCAGAACTGAAGCTGTATACGTAAATCCTTTAAAGTCAGTAAACAATATCGAAGTGTTTTTGTAATCTCTTGGTTGAACTACTCCTGCTTCCTTTAATTCAATAACGCAACTTTCCGGCAAAATGTTCAATAAAAGTTCGTCCGATTTTTCTTTTTCCAGTTGTAATTCTTTGGTTCTCTCTTTTACCATGAGAGCGAGTTCGAGATTTCTCCTTTTAACCTGTCTTGTTTTAACCACATACAGAACGTAAACTGAAGAAATACCAATCAGAACAATTAGCGTTGTAAACCACCATGTTGCATAAAATGGGGGGTTGATAGTAAACGACAATCTCGCAGGAATTGCGCTGTAAAGTCCATCTCCATTTCTAGCTCTAACCTCAAACTGATAGTCGCCAGCCGGAAGAAATGGATAAGGAACATATCTCTCGGAGGTTTCCCGCCACGTTGTGTCCTGTAGTCCCTGCATTCGGTATTGATAGATCATCTGATCGGGCGAGTCAAAATCGATACCAATAAAATCGAATCGCAGATCGCTCTGTGTATGCGATAAATCGAAATAATGAGACTGCAGTGTGTCTAAAAAATATGTGCTGTCTACAATTTTGACAGTTGTTAAATGAATCTGTGGAGGATAGAGATTCGGCTTTTTCTTTGGATCGAATTTGGCAATACCAGCATGTGTTCCAAACCATAAATAACCTTTTGAATCTTTGAAAGCTCCGCCCTGAGTCATTTCAACGCTAGGCAGACCCTGTTTATTTGTAAACTTTTTAAATGCATCTCTTCCTTTATCTTCAATAGCATTGTATTCAATTCTTGTGATGCCGCGTGTAGTACTCACATATAGGTAACCGGCATCCTCAATTATAGAATAGCAAATATCGCTTGAGAGTCCGTCGGCTGTATTGTAATTATAAAACTCTTCCCCGTCAAAACGGTAAATGCCGCTTCCCTCGGATGTAAACCAAAAGGTTCCGTATTTATCCTGCATGATTGAAAAAATAGCATTACCCGGCAATCCATCTTCTTTTGTGTATGTTATGAATCTTCTGCCGTTGAACATACTCACACCGCCATCGCTGCTGCCGAACCAAATATTACCTTTTGTATCAAGATACGAACCGTAAATCCAGCCCGGGGCAAGTCCATCAGTATCTGTAAAAGTTGTAAGTTTATTACCGTCGTATTTAGCAACTCCGCCTTCGCCGCTGAACCACATGTTTCCATCATTGTCTTGAATAACAGAGAAAACCATTTCACCTAATAGCCCGTTTTTGAGTGTGATATTAGAAAATTTTGCTCCATCCCATTTACTTACTCCACCCAAAGTTCCGAACCAAATATTTCCATCTTTATCGTTGAAAATTGAACCGACGTTATCTTCAACCAGCCCTTCTTTTGTAGTGTAACTAGTTATTTTATTATTCCGAAATTTAAAAACCCCATATCCGAATTCTGCGAACCAAATATTACCAGATCTGTCCTCCGAAATTGCGTAAACAATTCTATCCTTTGCATTATCGTTTGATCTTAGTATCTCGAACCTTTCTGCCGGATATCTAACAAGACCGTTACTTGTGCCAAACCAAATGTCACCGCGAATATCCTCAAGTGCAGATCGAACTGAATTATTTGGCAAACCGTTCTTTTCAGTATATCTTGTAAAAACATTTCCATCAAAATGAACCACACCTTCTTTTTGATATGTGAACCAAAGATGCTGATAATTATCTTCGACAATTTGCGTAACTGCATCTTCAAAAAGACCCAATTTTAGACCGTAATTTTTAAAATTTCCATCCTTATAAATTGAGATTCCTTTCAAAGTACCGAGAACTAATTCTCCATTCTTGCGAACATGCATTGAAAATACAGAGTCGCTTAGTAGTCCATTTTTTGTTGTGAATTGCTCAAAAGAATTGTCTTTATACCTGAAAGCTCCCTGCCCGGTAGAAGAAAACCAAGTTGAGCCTTCGTTATCAAGCGCAATATCATTAATAGATTTTGCGGTTAAGCCTTGCGCTTCTTGAATTTTTGAAAATGCACCATTAAAATAAAGGGTTGCCCCTCCATTTAAAGTTCCAATCCATATTCCGCCCGATTGATCCTCAGCAATACAATAAATGTAGTTTTCACTTAGTCCATCCTGCATTGTGAACGAAACAAAATCATTCCCCTGTCTTTTGCTCAATCCAAGTGTGGTTCCTACCCAAAGGTTACCCTTTGAATCTTCGAACAAATAAGTTATGTGCGGCGCTGCGAGTCCATCTTTTACGCCAAAATTTTGAAAGACTTTTCCATCAAATTTGGATAATCCACCCTCGGTTCCAATCCAAATAAATCCATCGGAATCTTTGAGTAACGAATAAATACTGTTTTGGGGCAAGCCGGCTTTATCATCGGAAGTGAATTTATTTAAAAAGAGAGTCTGCCCGTAAACTTGACAAAAAAATGAACCGGCAAAAATTAGGAATGCAATATTTCTAATTAAACTTTTCAAAAGGAGCTATGTAGTAAGTTTAAAAATGAACCGCTTTCAAACAAAGACTTCTCTCTTTAACTCAAACCGAATATACTGAATCTGATTTATAAGATTTAATTTATTTTTTCTTTAGTATTTGCATTCGAAAAACCAAATTGGTGATTAGGCTGGTTTCCCTCGATTTTAATTTCGCCGAATCTACTTTCAAATTTTTCAATATTATCCTGAAGAGCTTTCATCAACATTTTAGCATGCTGCGGTGTTGTGATTATTCTAGAGTGTACTCTTGCTTTTGGAACCCCAGGAACAACGCGTGTAAAATCAATAATAAACTCTGCCGGCGAATGAGTAATAATCGCCAAATTTGAATAAATGCCTTCTGCTTCTTTTTCGCCTAATTCAATATTTATCTGCTGTGAATTAGGATCTTTCACTTGATTCATATTAATCCTCAAATTTAAATGCCCACAATCTGTCGTCCAATTTAACAAATTGCGGGCATTTATATAATCTTTATTTACTTATTATTTGTACATATCTGCTTTGTCGAACGCTTCTTTAGATTCTGCCTGCATTCCTAAATTAGCATAAACCCTTCCTAATAATTCCCAAACCTTACTGTCATCGGATTTTAATTCAATATATTTTTTCAAAGGTACGAGAGATAATTTAAATTTTTCGATGTACGAATTATCATCAACATTTGTTTCAGCAGCAGCTTCGCGCATCGTGGAAGCCCACTTAACGTAGGTAACGCCTAGATTATATTGAGCATTTGCATATTCAGAATCAATCTCAACTGCTTTATTAAATTGAACTGAGGCTTCTTCAAATTTTAATGCACCCAGAAGTAAAACGCCGTAATTGTATCTGTAGTATTGATTGGTTGGGTCTTGACTAACGCCTTGTTTAAAAGCTTCCATTGCAATATCTAATTTATCAGCAGCAACATAAGCATTAGATAAAATTAAAAGAATGTTATTATCAGAAGGATGAACTTTTTTTCCGTCTTCAAGAATTTTCAAAGTTTTATCGAACAATTCCATCGCTTTTACACTGTCAGCGCCATCATTGGAATCGTGATACGCGTTCATAGATTTAACGCCTTTGTTGTAATAGAATTCACCGAGCATAGCGTACGCATCGGCAGATTTAGTTAACGAAATAACTTTTATCAATGGAGTTTCACATTCATCATTTCTGCCTGCATTTATTAATGAATATGTTAGATTTTTGTAAGAATCTGCAGAATCCGGCTGACAAATTATTGCGCCATTAAATGCAGCTACCGATCTATCAAAGTGCATTTTAGAGCTATCTTCACTTGTCGATTTCGTACCTCTGTTAAAATAACCAACGCCTTTGTTAAAATTATTTTGCCAGTGGTAATTCCTTGAATCAACAATATTCTTTTGAAACTTGCTGCTAATTTTTAATGATCTTTCAAAGTTTTTAACCATTGCATCAAAGTTGCCTTCTTCGCCGTTGATGTAACCTAATAGATATAATCCTTCGTCGCTTTTAGGATTTTTTTGTACTTCTTTTTCTAATGATTCCTTTGCTCTGTCAAGATTTTTCTGCTG
Source organism: Bacteroidota bacterium (assembly GCA_018829545.1). Taxonomy (GTDB): domain Bacteria; phylum Bacteroidota; class Ignavibacteria; order Ignavibacteriales; family Melioribacteraceae; genus JAHJTX01. The sequence continues at coordinate 18,178 of JAHJTX010000279.1, forward strand.
AATATATAATTTGGCGCTTGTGATTTCAGTTGATTGGCATTGAAACGCTAAAAATCCGAACATCATGCCCAAAATTATAAAATTCCTTAAAACCTTTTTCATTACTTCTCCGAGTTTTTTGTAAATAAATAAATAAAATTTTGTTGAAAAATTACCATTTTAGCCCTCGTATGTCAAGGACAAATTAGTCTATTTTTATTCCCCTTTTACTATAATTATTCGTTTCAATCCTTTCTTTCTGCAAAGGAATAAAAGGGTAACAATCACAGCCAAAAGAGATTATTCGCTTATTCATTGCTTTTGGAAGTCTAAAAAGATATTTTTTGAATTACAAATGGGAGCAGATATGAAGACCGAAGAAATTATTCATCAAGTGCCAAAAGTTCAGTTACACGACCATCTAGACGGCGGCTTACGAGCCCAGACTATTATTGAACTTGCAAAGGACATTAAATACAATAAATTGCCCACTTCAGATGCTGGTGAACTCGCAGAGTGGTTTCACCGGGGAGCTAATAAGGGTAATCTTGTAGAATATTTGCAGGGTTTTGAACATACATGCGCAGTGATGCAATCGAAGGAAGCGCTGGAGCGAGTAGCTTATGAAACCATCGAAGACATGAAAAAAGACAATGTCTGTTTCATTGAAACGCGATTTGCCCCAGTTCTTCATTTGGAAAAAGGACTTTATTTTGATGATGTGATAAACTCTGTTTTAAAAGGATTAGAGCGCGGGAAAAATGATTTTGGAGTTGGTTACGGCTTAATTTTGTGCGGAATGCGAAACATGAAAAATTCACTCGAAATTGCCGAATTAGCAGTGAACTTCCGCGATCAAGGAGTTGTGGGATTTGATCTTGCCGGAGAAGAGGGCGGCTATCCTCCCAAAAAACATATTGAAGCTTTCCAATTCATTCAAAGGCAAAATTTTAACATTACGATTCATGCCGGCGAAGCATTCGGAAAAGAATCTATATGGCAGGCTATTCAATTTTGCGGCGCGCATAGGATTGGGCATGCAACAAGATTGACGGAGGACATTGTAAAAGATAATGATGGTAATGTTGTGCAGCTTGGTGAATTAACCCAATACGTTCTTGATAAACGAATACCGCTTGAAATTTGTCTGCTAAGTAATGTTCATACCGGAGCTATCGATAAACTCGAAAATCATCCTTTCATTCTTCTATACAAACAAAAATTCCGTGTGTTTCTTAACACGGACGACAGGCTAATGAGCGATACAACACTTACAAAAGAATATTTAACAGCATCCAATCTTTTCGACTTGAGTTTGGATGACATCGAAAAACTAAATCTTAATGCGATGAAGTCTTCATTTATACCTTACGCAGATAGACTACATTATATTTACAAAGTTATAAAACCCGGATTCGCGTCAATGCGCGAAAAATTACTTTCACTTAAAAACTAAATGAGAAGATGAAGAAAAAACTATTTAAAAATTACTCCTTCGAATTCGATAAAAACGAAGCGAAAATTATTACTACTTTCTGCAAGCAGGCAATAAATCAAATGTCGTCTGACGAAAGATTCTATACAGATAAAAAGGCTTTTGCTTCTATTGTGGATAAAATAAATGCTGACCTCGCGGATGTAAAATTAACAAAAGATGAAAAGACAAGACTCGTGCTGCAATTAAAGAATAACATTAAACACATTAACTCCAGAATTCAAAAAAGCTGGTTCATCAAAAAGTGGTTATACCGTTCCATGTTAAAACAGTATAATTCAATAATTGAAAATCATTTTGAAGAATAGTATGAAAACAGAAAGAAGAATAATTACGGCGCCGAGAGGAACAGAATTATCTTGCAAGGGATGGCTTCAGGAAGCTGCATTAAGAATGCTTATGAACAATTTGGATCCAGAAGTTGCGGAAGACCCCGCAAATTTAATAGTCTACGGAGGTTCCGGGAAAGCGGCAAGAAATTGGGAATCGTTTAATTCAATAGTTGACACGCTCAAGAATTTAAATAATGATGAAACTCTTCTCGTTCAATCCGGTAAACCTGTAGCAGTTTTCAAAACTCATACAAACGCACCGCGAGTGATTATTTCGAATTCAATGCTCGTTCCGGATTGGGCGAATTGGGATGAGTTCCGCAGATTGGAACAACTCGGATTGACGATGTACGGGCAAATGACTGCCGGAAGCTGGATTTACATCGGCACGCAAGGAATTTTACAAGGCACTTATGAAACATTTGCCGAATGCGCAAAACAACATTTTAATGGAACGCTAAAAGGTAAGTTTCTTTTAACTGCCGGCTTGGGAGGAATGGGCGGCGCTCAGCCATTGGCTGCAACAATGAACGGCGCAGCTTTTTTGGGAATTGATGTTGACAGAAAGCGGATTGAAAAAAGATTTGAAACCGGATACATCGATAAAATTACCGAAGACATCGACGAAGCTCTGAAATTGGTACTTGAAGCAAAGGAGAATCATCAAGCCCTATCTGTTGGACTAGTCGGGAATGCCGGTGAAATTCTACCAATGATTTTGGAGAAAGGAATTCTTCCCGATGTGTTAACAGATCAAACGTCCGCGCACGATCCTTTGAATGGATACGTTCCCATGGGAATGAGTTTGAACGATGCATTTTCATTAAGAAATACAAATCCTACAGAGTACATTAAGAAAAGCAGGCAGACAATCGTTGCTCACGTTAATGCTATGCTCGAATTTCAAAAACGCGGTGTAGTTACTTTCGATTACGGAAACAATATCCGCGGCGAGGCAAAAGAAAACGGAGTGGAAAACGCTTTCGATTTTCCAGGATTCGTTCCCGCATATATTCGTCCGTTATTCTGTGACGGCAAAGGTCCATTTAGATGGGTTGCGCTTTCGGGCGACCCGAATGATATTTACGAAACTGATAAAGCCGTAATTGAAACTTTTCCTGAAGACGAAGCGCTTGTTAGATGGATAAAACTTGCTCAGGAGAAAGTTTATTTTCAAGGACTTCCGTCGCGAATATGCTGGCTTGGATATGGCGCCCGAGCAAAGATAGGAAAGATTTTTAACGATCTTGTAGCATCCGGAAAAGTGAGCGCGCCAATTGTAATTGGAAGAGATCACCTCGATTGCGGCTCTGTTGCTTCACCTTACCGCGAAACCGAAGCGATGCTGGATGGAAGCGATGCAATTGCAGATTGGCCTATTTTAAATGCAATGCTTAATTCAATCGGAGGCGCGAGTTGGGTTTCGGTTCATCATGGCGGCGGAGTAGGAATTGGTAAATCTATTCATGCCGGAATGGTGATTGTCGCGGACGGAACTAAAGAGGCAGAAGAACGATTAGAGCGAGTATTGACTTACGATCCCGGAATGGGAATAGTTCGGCACGCAGATGCCGGATACCAACAAGCAATTAAAAATGCAAAAGACAGCGGTGTAAAAATACCAATGTTAAAATAAATTGAAACATAGAGGTTAGTATGAAAGTATTAGTAGCAACCGACAAACCGTTTGCGCCATCCGCGATTAAAGAAATTATGCCTATTGTTGAAGATGCCGGATATGAATTTTCACTTCTGGAAAAATATGAATCTCCCGCACAATTGATCGAAGCGATGAAAGATGCAAACGCTGTAATAATTAGAAGTGATATTATTAGTGAAACTGTTTTGAATGAAGCCGCCAATCTTAAAATTGTTGTCCGCGCAGGCGCCGGATATGATAATGTAGATTTGAAAGCCGCTTCCGCAAAAGGAGTTGTGGTAATGAACACTCCCGGGCAAAACTCAAACGCTGTTGCCGAGTTAGCTTTGGGATTAATGGTGTATGCAGCAAGAGGATTGTTTAACGGAAAATCCGGAACAGAGCTTAAAGGAAAAACGCTTGGCATTCACGCTTACGGCAATGTTGGAAAATTAGTTGCAAAAATTGCACAGGGATTTGGAATGACGGTTGGCGCCTATGATCCTTTTGTTTCTTCAGAATCAATTGAAGCAGATGGAGTAAAAGTATTTGATTCCGTTGAAGAACTTTATTCTTCAAGCCAGTACATTTCACTTCATATTCCTGCAAATGAAAAAACGAAGAAATCTATTAATTACGATTTATTGAACAAGATGCCAAAAGGCGCAACATTAGTAAACACTGCCCGCAAAGAAGTTATTGACGAAGAAGGATTACTGAAGCTGATGGCTGATCGTACTGATTTCAAATATTTATCTGACATTGCACCGGACAACGCTGGCGAACTTCTTGGTAAGTATGAAGGCAGATGCTATTTTACTCCTAAAAAGATGGGAGCGCAAACTGCGGAGGCTAATAATAATGCGGGCGTTGCAGCAGCTAATCAGATTGTAAATTTCTTTAAAAACGGTGATACAACTTTTCAGGTAAATAAGTGACAGCCAAAAATTTCAATAAGGGACGTTTGCGCGTCCCTTATACGAATCGTATTTCTTTTATCTCTTCCCCAATACCGTGATAGAAAACTAACCTCATCGTTTCGTGTAATCCGGTAATCTCGTTTTCTGTCATTTCGTAGTAAACAGAATTAATGTTGTTTTTTAAGAATGAAACAATTTCACTTTTTAAACTAAGCTGAGAAACAATTGTATCAAGTTTATCATCAATGTTTTCATCAATGTTGCTAATCAAAGAATTAAACTCGGTAATTTTATTTTGGTCTTTAGCGGCAAAAATAAAATTTGAGTAAGGATAATTTATTATCTCCGCAAGACTCTCGGAAAAACTTACTCCGTTCCTCTTGATTAAATGTTCCAGGTTCTCGTTACCGGAAATTAAGTAGTTGTTATTTTCAAAATCTATCTCGCCGCTGTCAAGTTTAATTTCGGGATTAATTTTATAAGACTCCGAGAACAAAATTTTGCTTAAAACAATTTCATTTATGGAAACGTCACCTCTAAGCAACACAGATTCAACATTTGCCTGTTCGGGAATAAAATACAGATATGAATTTGAGATCGGTCCATCGAATGATATTGCCGTTTTTGAGGAAACAAACAGATCGTTGTGCTTTAGCAAATCCAGAGAAGGGATTAACGCTAAATCATAACTGCCGCTTTCCAATTCAGAAGTTATCATCGATGCCGGTTTAACTTCAATATTTGCATGCAATTCTTTTGAGACTACAAAAGCAAAAATGCTGGCAAAAATATTTTGTGGAATAATAATTTTCATGCTTACCTTTAAAAGAAAAAAAGCCGCCAAAGCGGCTTAATTCCGTTGAATTATAACTATCTCTGATTTTTATCTTTAATTCTTGCCGCTTTACCAGATAGCTTTCTAAGATAATACAATTTTGCTCTTCGAACTTTACCTTCACGTACAAGTTCAATCTTAGCAATTTTAGGAGAATTAAAAGGAAATATTCTTTCAACTCCCACACCGCTGGAAACTTTACGAACTGTAAAGGTTTTGCTTGCGGAACTGCCTCTAATACTAATTACGTCTCCTTCGTATGGTTGGACTCTTTCCTTATCGCCTTCAATAACTCTAACATGAACGCGAACGCGGTCTCCGGCTTTAAATGCCGGGTAGTCGTCTCTCATCTGATCCGCAACTATCTCATTTAGTTTATCCATAACTCACTCCATAGAATTTATGTTTTTCCATTTCTTTGTCAAGATTTTTGACTGTTCTTCTTTCCAATTGTTAATTAATTTTTCATTTCCAGAAAGAAGAACATCAGGGACTCTCATGCCCTTATACTCTGCAGGTCTTGTATAACATGGCGCTTCTATATAATTCCCATCCATTAAAGAATCGTTAAGCGCCGATTCACTATCGTTAAGAACACCGGGAATAAGCCGAATCACTGCATCTGTAATCATTAATGCAGGCAGTTCTCCGCCGCTTAAAACAAAATTTCCGATTGATATTTCTTCAGTAACAAAAGCTTCGCGGACTCTATCGTCAATTCCTTTATAATGTCCCGCAAGTATAATTATATTCTCTGCAAGCGATATTCTATTCGCAAGGGATTGGTTAAATACCTTCCCTTTTGGAGATGTTAACAGAATATGATCGTACTTTCTATCTCGCTGCAGTTTTTCAATACATTCAAAAAACGGTTCAGGTTTTAATATCATTCCTGGTCCGCCGCTGAATGGTTTATCGTCTATCTGTTTATGTTTGTCGTAAGCATAATCCCGCAAATTGTGTATATGTATTTCAACTTTCCCCTTATCCTGCGATCTTTTAACGATGCTGGTATTTAGCGGACTTGTTAACAGATCCGGAACGGCAGAAATTATATCAATTCTCATCATCTTCAAAATACTCTAAATTCTTTATCAAAATAATTCGTCTCTTAACAATATCAATTTTTTCGATATAATCTTTCACGGCAGGAATTAGAACTTCATTACCTCCGGAATCTATAATTACATAAACATCGTTTGCAGGGAATTGCATAACGTCAATCAAAGTCCCAAAGAACTCATTCTTAAACAATATTTCACAACCGATAAGATCGTGAATAAAAAAAATATCCTTTTCTAACTTTACAGATTGCTCGGATTTAATGTAGACTTTATTTCCAACAAGCGGTTCAACGTCTTTTTGGGAATCGAAATTTTTGAACTTCATCAAAATTTCGTTACCGCTCATTTCAATTTCTTCAATAAATAATTTCCGTAAACCGCCAAAAAGATCAACAAAAACATTCTTCAAATTGAAAAATCTTTCAGGAAAATCAGAAAATACTTTAGCCGAAACAAAACCATCTTTATTATAGACGGAAGAGATTTCGGCAACTAAAAAAAAATTATCCAAACTTTCTAATAGCTTAATCTAGAATTTTGAGTATTGCGCGCTTACCCTCTTTAGCTGCAATTGCAGTTAATAAGGTTCTCATAGCCTGAGCCGTTTTACCCTGTTTGCCAATAACTTTACCAACATCATCCGGACCAACCTTCAGGGTAAGTTCGATTGTTTTTTCGTTGGGCTGAGCTACTTCAATACTGACGCTATCTGGAGCGTCGACAAGGTGTTTTGCGATAAATTCAACGAATTCCTTCATGAGACTACCTTCATTATATTAGTAAAAAGGGCGCAATAAAAACTAAGTGCTTAGCCGCAACCGAACAAAAAAAAGGAAAATTATTCTGAATCTTTTTGCTCGGGAGCTTCATCAGAAGCTGCGCCCTTTACTTCCGAAGCACTTTCTATCTCTATATTTGCTTCTTCTTTGGATTCAACTTTTTCTTCTTTTTTAACTTTTTTTACTTCAGCTTTTTTAGTTATTGCCGCATGCTTGGCTTCGTTTTTCTTATTCCATTCATCCATTTTTGCAGCAATTTCTTCTTCAGATAATCCTCTTTTCAATAAATCTATTCTTAAAAAGACGCCCTTCTTAGATAAAATATTTCTTACTGTATCTGTAGGTTGAGCGCCTACTCCCAGCCAATATAAAGCTCTGTTTTCTTGGATACTTATTGTTGCCGGATTGGTTTTTGGATTATACAAACCAATTGCTTCAATAATTTTTCCATCTCTTGGCGAACGTACGTCAGCAGCAACAACCTTGTAAACCGGTTGTCTCTTCTTTCCCATCCTACTTAATCTTAACTTAACAGCCAAATTATTAATTCTCCTATTAGATTTTTTATATTGTCAATTATATTTTAAATTTTTCAAATTTCCCATCATACCGCGGTTTCCCATAGATTTGAACGCTTTCATCATTTTCTGCATTTCACCAAACTGCTTAATAAGTTTGTTCACATCTTGAACAGAGTTTCCGCTTCCAACTGCAATTCTTTTTCTTCTGCTGCCATTCAATACTTTAGGATTCTTCCTTTCAACTTTCGTCATAGATTGAATTATTGATTCAACCTTTACCAGTTGTTTATCATCAACATCTATGTTCTTTAATTGAGAACCTAAGCCCGGAACCATAGCTAAAAGCGATTTCAAAGAACCCATTTTTTTAATCATTTTAATCTGCTTCAAAAAATCTTCAAAATCAAACTTATTAGCAAGTAATTTTTTTTCTAGATCCTCGGTTTCCTTTTGATCGAATTGCTCGTGAGCCTTCTCTACTAAGGAAATAATATCGCCTTTACCCAGAATTCTTGAAGCTAATCTCTCCGGATAAAACAGTTCAATTGAATCTAATTTTTCTCCGAGACTAATGAATTTAATCGGTTCATTAACCACAGACTTAATCGAAAGTGCGCATCCGCCTCTCGAATCACCATCAAGTTTTGTAAGAACAATTCCGTTGAAATCTACTTTATCATGAAAAGACTTAGCAGAATTCACCGCATCCTGACCGGTCATTGAATCGACTACAAATAAAGTTTCCGATGGATTAACATTATTTTTTATTGCCAGAATTTCATTCATCAATTCTTCATTAACATGAAGACGACCGGCAGTGTCAATAATAACAGTGTTAAATCCGTTTTCCTTTGCGTATGCAACTGAATCGGATGCAATTTTAACTGCATCCTTGCTTCCATCAATTGTAAACACAGAAACATTAATCTGTTTCCCAAGTGTCTGCAATTGTTTAATGGCAGCAGGTCTGTAAATATCCGCCGCAGTTAAAAGAACTTTTCTTTTTCTGGCGGAAAGATGTTTAGCAAGTTTACCGGCAAAAGTTGTTTTACCGCATCCCTGCAATCCGACAAGTAAAATTACAGTAATTCCGCTCGGATTTATAGACAAATCTGAATTTTTTCCGCCCATTAATAAAGTAAGTTCATCGTAAATGATCTTTGTTATTAATTGACCAGGCGAAACGGAAGATAAAACTTCCTTTCCAAGGGCTTTAACCTGAACATCGTCTATAAATTGCTTTGCGACTTTGTAATTTACATCAGCATCAAAAAGAACTCTACGGATTTCTCTAAGAGTATCCGATATATTGCTCTCGGTTAGTCTCCCCTGCCCAGTAATTTTTTTTAGCGCTTTATCGAGCTTTAGGGTTAAATCTTCGAGCATACTCTAACAATTATTTGCTGAACAAATCTATTTATGCGTCCTTAAGAGCATTTGCCCCGGACACGATTTCTAAAATCTCATTGGTAATTGCTGCCTGCCGTTCCTTATTATAAGTAACCTGCAGAGAGCGTATCAATTCTTTTGCATTTTCAGTTGCCATATCCATTGCCGTCATCCTCGCTCCTAATTCAGCAGCGTAAGAATCAAGCAATACTGTCCACATCATGGAATTAAGATAACGAGGGAGCAGAGAATTTATAATGCTCACTTTGTCGGGTTCATAAATAAATTCAGCTACATTTCCTTCTGCTTTAGTTTCCATTGACGGTTCAATTGGGAGCAATTGCTTAGTTACTATTTTTTGCTGAACAACTGACTTAAACTCATTATAAACAACAAGTACTTTGTCAATTTCTTTTTTAATAAATCTGCCGGTTAGATTATTAACCATCTCAACGGCAAACTCAAAATTCAGATGCGAAAAAACACCAACTTGTTCAGCATAGGTTTTAATTCCCTTAGCGCGGCAATAGTCGCTTCCTTTTTTGCCGATACAGTATATATCAAAATTATTTTGGATGTAATAATCAGAGAAATTTCCTTTAACCATTTCTTCAACTTCTCTGATCGCACTCATATTGAAGCCGCCGCAAAGACCTCTATCGGAGGTAACAAGAAGAACAGCTACACTATTTACTTCTCTTTTCTCAAGTAGATCGTTGGAATAATTTTTTTCAACATTAAGGAGTGTGTTTAACACTTCTGCAATTTTTCGAGAATATGGTCTGGCATTAATAATATTATCCTGCGCTTTTCTAAGTCTAGCAGCGGCAACCATTTTCATTGCCTTTGTAATTTGCTGCGTATTCTTAACGCCGGTAATTCTTCTTTTTATGTCTCTTAATGTTGCCATACTTTTATAATTGATATTCTATTTGAATATCAACAGATAATTAATCTACCTTAAATTTCTCGACGAATTCTGTTAATGCTTTTTTCAAAGATTCTACTGTGGCATCGGATAATACTTTTGATGATCTAATAGCAGTCAATATATTTTTATACTTTAGTTCAATAAACTCATGAAGTTCCTTTTCGAATCTCTTAACATCCTTAACAGGAATGGTATCTAAAAATCCTTGAGTTCCGGCAAAAACGCTAACTACTTGCTTTTCAACAGGCACCGGCGCAAACTGCCCTTGCTTCAATAATTCAACTAAGCGTTCTCCTTTTGAAAGCGTAGCTAACGTTGATTTATCGAGATCGGAACCAAATTTTGCGAATGCGGCTAATTCACGGTATTGCGCTAGATCGAGTTTTAACGAACCGGCAACTTTTTTCATCGCTTTTATTTGAGCATTACCGCCCACACGCGAAACACTTATACCAACGTTTATCGCCGGTCTAACGCCAGCGTTAAACAAGTTCGGTTCAAGATAAATTTGACCGTCTGTAATCGAAATTACGTTTGTAGGAATGTATGCGGAAACGTCTCCCTGCTGAGTTTCAATTATCGGTAATGCAGTAAGACTTCCACCGCCGAGTTCATTATTAAGTTTTGAAGCTCTTTCCAATAGTCTGGAGTGAACATAAAAAACATCTCCCGGATATGCTTCTCGTCCCGGAGGTCTTCTCAATAAAAGTGAAAGTTCTCTATAAGCAACAGCCTGCTTCGAAAGGTCGTCATAAATTACTAGTGCGTGCTTGCCGTTATCTCTGAAAAATTCTCCAAGTGTTGCACCAGCGTATGGTGCAATATATTGAAGTGGTGCGGGTGTAGACGCCGGAGCGGCAATTACGGTTGTAAATGACATAGCACCCTGCTCTGTAAGTTTTGCAACAACTTGAGCAATGGTAGAATCCTTTTGACCAACTGCAACATAAACACAGTACACTGGATCTACGCCATCTTCTTTAGCTTCTGGAGTGTGAGTATATTTTTGATTAATAATCGCATCAATAGCAACTGCAGTTTTACCTGTTTGTCTATCTCCTATTATCAACTCTCGCTGACCTCTTCCAATAGGAATCATAGAATCAACAGCGGTAATACCTGTTTGAACTGGTTCCTTAACGGGCTGGCGGGCAATTACACCGAGCGCTTTTCTTTCAATAGGCATAAATTTTTCATGATTAACCGGACCTTTGCCGTCAACTGGCTCACCAAGAGGATTAACCACTCTGCCCAAAAGTTTATTGCCAACCGGAAACGACGCTAATCGTTTAGTACGTTTTACCGTATCACCTTCTTTGATAAGAAAACTTTCCCCGAATAAAACACAGCCTACGCTGTCCTCTTCCAGGTTAAGAACCATTCCCATAACGCCGTTTGGGAATTCCACAAGTTCGCTTGCCATCACTTTACTTAATCCGTAAACCCTAGCAATACCGTCACCAACTTGAAGTACAGTTCCGACATCGTAGATATCTACTTCATTATCAAAACCTGATAGCTGCTTCCTTAGAATGGCTGAAACTTCGTCCGGTTTAACTACTGACATTTTTATACCTATAAATTTTTAATTCTAGTTTAGTACTAATTCTTCTTCTAAAAATTTCTTTTTAAGCAAAGTAAGCTGATGTTTAGCGGAGCCATTAATCAAGGTGTCTCCGATTTTAATTACAAAACCGCCGATAATACTCTCGTCTATTTTATATTTTAACTCCACTTTCTTCGCTGTTCTTTTTTCCAATTTTTGAATAAGTTCTTTTTTTTGAGCATCGCTTAATTCCTGTGCGCTTGTAACTTCTGCAACTACAATTCCGTGCTTCTCATTATAAACTTCAATAAATCTTATAAATATTTCTTCAATCAAATCTTCTCTTTTCTTAGAGACTAAAAATTCAATGAAGTTTTTTGTTTCCGCACAAATCCTCTCCGAAAATATTTCAAGCAGAATTTCTTTTTTCTTTTCTTGTTTTATGACCGGGCTTTTCAAAAACCGTTTTAACTCTACCGATTGCGACAGAGTATTTAAAAGTAAATTAACATCCTCATGAACTTTTGGCAGTAACGCTTTCTCTTCGGAATCATCTAAGAGCGCTTTTGCATATCTGGATGTGATGTTAAAATTACTCATATTAGTTCTTCGATAAATCCTTCATGTACTTATCAACAAGATTCTGCTTTTTATCTTTGTCTAAAGTTTCTCTTAAAATCTTTTCAGCCGCTTCAACAGCGATGGATGCCACCTGCTCTTTTAAGCTATTGAACGCTTCTTGATTTCGCCTTTCAATTTCTGATGCAGCGGCATCAATCATGCTTTTAGCTTCTTGCTTACTTTGATCAAGAATTTGAGTTTTTAATGATTGTGCATGTTCTTTACTTTGCGCAACAATTATTTTTGCTTCTTCATCAGCTTTGGCTAATCTGCTTTTATTTTCTTCTAAAAGCTTTTGAGTTTCATTCTGAGCAGCCTCAGCTTTTTCTAAAGATTCTCTAATAAAATTCTCTCTTTCAGAAAGCGAGGAAAGAATCGGCTTCCAAGCTATCTTTTTAAGAATCAAAAGAAGCAAAACAAATGTGATCACAGTCCAAAATATTAGACCGGGATTTACGTCTAGTAAACTACCTTGAGCGCCCGACGCAAAAGCAATTAATGCAATATTTAACATAGATACCATTGCATATCCTTAATAATTAATTTTTATCGAAATAATTCTAATAATCAATTAAATGATTTTTGGTGAATCAAATTCCGAATTATTTTAAAGCTAATAAAATGCAGATAACTAATGCAAACAATGAAATACCTTCAATAAGAGCTGCGGCAATAATCATTGATGTACGAATATCTCCGGCTGCTTCGGGTTGACGACCGCTAGCCTCCATTGCAGAACTAGCTAACTTACCAATACCAAAAGCACCGCCGATAACTGTTAAACCTGCACCAAAACCAGCTGCCAAATATGCGAATTCCATTGATTCCTCCTTTATGAGTTATTTTAATGATCTTGATGAACTGCCATTCCTATGAATAAGGATGACAACATTGTAAAAATATACGCTTGTATTAATGCTACTAAAATTTCCAATAGATAAATAAATAATGCAAAAGCAATAGATACAGGAGCTACTACATAGGTATTAAGAATAAAAATTAAACCCATAAGAGCTAAAATAACAATATGACCGGCAGTCATATTCGCAAATAATCTTATTGCTAACGCAAACGGTTTTGTAAATAATCCTAACAATTCTACAACAGCCATTATCGGAATTATCCAAGCCGGAACGCCATGCGGAATAAGTCCCTTAAAATATCCGATTGAGCCGTTCTTCATCATACCGCCGATTTGAATCACAAAAAATGATAGTATAGCCAACGTAGCTGTTACCGCTATATTACTTGTAGCTGTACTGCCGTATGGTATAAGTCCTAAAAAATTGCAAGTTAAAATGAAAAAGAAAGCCGTTAACAAATATGGAAGAAATTTTTCATATCCTTTGCCAATAGTGGGTTTTGCTATTTCGTCTCTAACAAAAATTATAAGAATTTCGAGAAAATTTGCGAGCCCTTTTGGACTTTTATTAGTTTTGTAGCTCTTTGCTGCAATTCTGAATAACACCACCAATAAAATAAATGCAAGCCATATAAAAACAACGTGCTTGGTTATAGAAATATCCATTCCAAATAGATAAATTTCAGGGAGGTGGATTGTTCCAAACGGTTCAAAATCTAATTCCCTGGAATCCAGGATATGGTGCATCAGCCAGCCGGTGTCTTGCGACTTTTCGACTGCTTTTTGCAGCGTATCTGCAACCGCAGTATGCACGTTTTCTTCCATAAATGCTTAAATAGTTACTCTATATTTCGCGAATTCTTGTGAAAATGCAGAATTTCGAGCGTAATATAGACAAAATATAAAAAAAAGAAAACTAATATAAATCCCTGCAATTCAATATTCAAGAATTTTATCAAAATAAACACACCGAATAAAATTAAAATGAGTCTAAGTCCCATTCCTCCGAGGTTATATTTGAGAAAAACTTTATGCGATTTATTTTTAGAAATCTCAAAAAGAAAATAAGCAGAAATAAAATTTATTACATTTAGAATTAGCGCATAAATTCCGGAAAGTGCGGTTCGTTCAGAAATCAGCTCTCCTGAAAATAGAAAAAAAAGTAATAATATTACAGGAATAGAAGGGTAAAGAATATATTTAAGAAGTTCGATCATTTTTTTTCTTATTTAAAGATAGCGTTGTTTTTATAAAATTATATATCCCCGATGCCCCCCCCAAGAAGGAAAACACAATTGTCCAAAGCGGCTCTGTTTCGAACTGCGCATCGAGCCATCTGCCAAAAAAAAACATTAAAATTATTGTTGCCGCTAATTGAAATCCCAACCCAAGGTAAGGTCCCACTTCTGCATAAACCTTTCCAATGTTCTCGGATTTTTTTTTCATTTTATTCTCTCGCTTTTTGTCCCATAGAACTGTTGCCTTCGAAAATGGCTCCTTCCTCTATGACCAATATTTTTGAAACAAGATCGCCAGTCAACTTTGAACCAGATTCTAAAATCAATTTATCTGCAACTTGAACAGTGCCTTCAACTTTTCCGCAAATGGTAACATTTCTAGCTTTTACGTTTCCTTTAACATTCGAACTATCACCGAGAGTAAGATTTCCGTTTACAGTTAACTCACCGACCATCTGTCCATCAAGTCTAACGTTTCCTTCGCTGTATAACTTGCCTTCAATTTTAATTCCACTGCTAAGTATGCTTACATCTTCCGCATTAGAATTGTCTTTTTTTTGAGCCATTAAGAATGTCTCCTGCTAATTAATTAATATTTCGATTGGATCGATTTGTTTATTGTTTTTCCAAATTTCAAAGTGTAGATGAGCTCCCGTGGTATTATATCCCGTATTTCCACTAAAAGCTACTATATCTCCCTGGTTAATGTATTCCCGCTCATTCTTCAGAAGCTGATCACAGTGTTTATAAACAGTCATATAATCATTGTCATGCTTAATAATAAGAGAATAGCCATCTTTTGCGGTATAGCCGGCAAAGATAACCAGCCCGCCTGAACTTGCGACAACAGGCGTTCCTTCCTTAACGGCATAATCAATGCCTAGGTGACCTTTATCTGCATTAAATTTATTTAATACTATTCCAGTTGTTGGTCTAATAAAAAACTGCTTTGTAAGTGAATCCCCTTCATTAAACAGCGACTTAATTAAATTGGTTATTGATGCAAATATCGATCCCTCATTCACCATTTTCTTTTTATTGAATCTTCTCAATGAATCATAAATAGCAGAGGTGGAATCTAATGAGTCCGTTCCTGCAAGAATCATTGCATATTTTAGTCTTTTATTCGTAGACGAAATACTTTCTAATTCGAAAGTGAGAAGATTTATTTTTTCTTCTAATTCCTGAATTCGGTCTGTCTGCTCAACTAACTTTTCGTTTTCAAGAATGAATATAATATCTTTTAAAGGGGTTAGGGCAAGCAGCGTAATTACAACCAACGCAACAAAAAATGAATAGAGCGCAACAATGTTGAATATTCCAAATAGCTTGAACTTATAACGCCTTGTTTGAAGAGTTGGAAAATTCGGCGTAATATAAACGGTAGTTTTCTTTATTGTTTCTAAAATAATTTTAAACATCAGACCCAATAATTATTGTGGAAATATAAGAATTATTATAAAAAAAAACTCTATGATGTTCCACTGAGGAATGCAGATAAAGTGAGATAATTAATATTTCCAAATATTATGCATCCAAAACCATTGAGCAGGAGAACGGCGAACATGATTTTCGAGGATTGTCATGTACCTTTGAATAATTTCTCTAGGCTTATCTGATTTATCTTCAGGAAGATTGGTAAGAGGAATTTCTTCAACATATGTTTTGAAACTATGATCCGGCTGTCTTTCCATTACAACCACCATAATTGGAGAATTATTTTTAATTGCAATCGACGCGGCGCCGGGAAAAACTGCAGTTGGTCTGTTAAAAAAGTTTACACGCATTCCTTTACGAGGTCCTCTTTGATCGCCGACAATACCAATAATGCCGCCGCCATTTAATGTCCTAAATAATTCACGTACGCTTACGCCTAGCATAATTTCGCGATTGCCGAATTTTTCTCTCATCGATTTAAGCCAATTTGCTACGAATCTATTCCTCTGCCGCTTTGCCAAAATCGTTATCTGCTTTTCGAGTATAATACCGTAATAAACTGCGCCCAATTCCCAGTTGCCGAAATGAGCTGTAAATAAAATCATCCCTTTTCCCTTGGAGAGAGTTTCATTTATTAAATCAAGACGATCGCATTCGGCAATACTGTTTATGTAAGCATTTGTTAGGGATGGGATGGAGAGCATTTCTAAAAAAGTGCAGGCAAAATTATAATAATTCTCGAATGTAATTTGCTCTATTCTTTTTTTTGAGTATTCGGGAAATGCCAAGGAAAGGTTGGTTATAACTATTTTTTTACGAATAGGGATTACATAATAAAACAGTAACGCTAATGGTTTAGCAATGTATTTTATTCGCTCAAAGCTGATTAAGGTAATTAATTTGGCGAATAGTCTAAAGAAAAAGAACTCGTATTTATTTTTGTTAAACATATTTTATCAATTAGCCTGTATTCTGCGAACCCAGTTTTGATCACTAAGTTCACCGCGTTTGGTTGAATGCAGCAGTTCATAATCAGAGTAACCGGTAATATCACCAAACACGAACTCAACTCCGCCTTCAATACTGTGATAATACCAAATTTCGTATGGCTTTTTATCGTAATCACTCGGATGAAGTTCAATTTCATCGGGTTCACCAAACATCAAATAAATTCGCCCCCTGTCTGTTTTAATTCCTTTTCTCGTAAAAGTCTTGAACCTGCCCTCAACGTGTTTAATACGGGCGTCGTACTCTTTTTTAAATTCATTAACCTTGGTAGATTGATCGGTATCGCGAACTCGCCAAAAATTATACAAAAATTCACGTTTAGCGGAAAGGGAATCTAATTTAGAGAATCTTTCAATTTCATTTGAGCTTGCAATATATTTAGAAGCTGAAAATAACAAATCACATTCTTCATCGCTCAGAACGCCAAATTCACTGCTCATCACGCTGAAATTACCATCACCAACTTTTTGGGTATCCTCGACGGAAGGGTTAAAAACAAAAAATCTTTTTGCTGATGAGACGCCGTTCTTTGTTTTTACATCAACCAAATTTAATATTACTGTGTAAGAACCGGTTGGGTATTTTGTAAGATTGACGACTCCAACTTCTACAATGGAGTTCCTCGATTTACTAATTTCCTTAGATTTTTCGTAAACGAGATTTCCATAAGAATTAATTACTTGTGTATTTAAGACGAGTTCATGTGCAGATGTATCTCGAACAAGGTTATAAATTTCATTATAATAAAATAGCACGGGATAGTTCTGCCCAAATACATTCATCGGATTCGGGAAGACTTCAAGCGTATTTTTATAGAATATTGAACCGGTGTTAGCGCTCTGTGTAATTATTCTGTTAGCAAGTTGAATATCACTTAAAAGAAAATTATCTCGTGTAAAAGAAATAACTTTAATTTCTTCCGAATAGCTTTTTTTCAGAGTTGAATCGGCGGCATCGTATGCGGAAATATCAAGTTTGTACACGCCTTCGGTGAGTAAAAATCCAAGCACTCCAATTAAATTCTTTTCTATTACTTTATCGTCCCCTGCCTCAACTTGTGAGTTTACGCCATATATTTTATTTACTAATTCCTCCCCGCTAAATTTATTCGCAATATTTATCTTAAGAAGAGCAGATACAAATGATGTATCATTTTTAATCTTGCGTGTAAGATTTTCTTGCCCAATTGAATAATACAGTTCTAAATAAGCAGAAACTGAATCGTAGTTAAATCTAGCGTAGCCAAAATCGAAGTTTATGTTCTTTTGAGCAAATAAATTCGAGCATAAAATTAATAGTACAACTGCGATAAAATTTTTAATCATTTTTATTCCTGTTTACTAACCCAAGTATTTAAGCCAAATAACAAACGGCAAATATCAAAAAAACAAAACTTGTCCCGAAGTTTTTTTCGGGATAAATAACAAAATATTAAAACCAAATATCAGGCATATTTAATTATTCTCACATTTCCCAAATCGATTCACTTGGAACTATTCATATTTTGGGCTTGCTATTTGCCTATTCGTTCATTGTAATTTATTTGTTATTTATTATTTGTTTTTTGTTCTTTTAAAGACAAATGAGTCCACTGCAAAAAGGTGCTTAAATCGAATTTGAAAAAGAATTGAAAACCGTTGAAACGGTTCACCAATTCGCTAAGTTGTTGTTAACCCACGACTTAAGTCGTGGGTTAGCTAAACTCAGTTGTGATTCTTTTAACCGTTTTAGCGGTTTATTTGCTTTTTGGAGCAGACTCATCAATATAAATCAAAGTCCCGTAGGGATGATATGTTAAAAATAAATTTATGTAAAATGTATTAGCCCATAGCATCATCTATTTCGTCCCACGTCAGAGCCGGGCAAGCCTATGGGACAATTGAAGAAGTAATTAGTTATTATACTTTTTTTTTACTTATTGACAACGCTAATACATTTTGCCATTATTTTATACGTCACTGTATTTGTGAAATGATGCACTAAGGTAGATTAAGTTATTTGTTACGTTCTTTTGGAGAAAAAATAATTTCTTGTTACGAGGTAGTAAAATGAAAATCGCAAAAATGTTTCTTATCGCTTATATTTCTCTATTTTCGACTGTTGGTTTTGGGCAGTCGAAAGAATTTCGCAAATTAAAAAACGATGCTTTTATCGTAGGTGAAAGACTTACTTTCGACGTTAAGTATGGATTTGTAACAGCCGGCGCAGCAATCATGGAAATTCCCAGAATGAAAACAATTTCCGGCAGAGAATCGTACCATATCACATTCAAAGTAAATTCGCTGCCAAGTTTCGATCCTTTTTACAAAGTGAGAGACCGATACGAAACCTATTTGGATAAAGAAGGTTTATTCCCATGGAGATTTGAGCAGCACATCCGAGAAGGCGGTTACTCAAAAGATTTTTCAGCATTCTTTGATCAAAGACGCGGTAAAGCAAAAACTAAAAAAGGCACTTACGAAATTCCCGAATATGTTAATGACATTGTCTCTGCGTTTTATTTTGCTAGAACGCTCAATTACTCAAAATTCAAGCAGGGCGATAGAATTCATCTGCAGAATTTTTATAAAAATAAAGTATATCCGCTCGACGTCGTATATCACGGCACAGAAACTATTACCGTAAAAGCCGGAACTTTTGACTGCATAATTATTGAGCCTCTCGTTGAAGAAGGCGGGTTATTCAAAAGCGAAGGCAGCATTCTAATTTGGCTTTCAGATGATGAACTTAAAGTGCCCATAAAAGTTAAATCGAAAATTATAATTGGCTCGGTCGATGCTGAACTTACGAGTTACGAAGGACTTAAGAGCGCCGATCTGGCAAAAAAATAAGATTGAGCATAGTAAAACAGATTTCCATCTGAGATTTTGCACTTCGCAAAACTGTGATTTGAACACGAGGTTTCTCCTTAAAAATTTTAATTTGAGCAAATCTTCTTTTTTTTTAATAATTTTCCCCGCATGAATGATGATTACGGCAATAACCAAAATCTAGATGATGCCGGTCAGCCCGAACCGGAAAATCCGGAGCAATTAGAACCTACGATGTCGCCTGTTAAAGCGGCGCTATATGGACTAATTCTTGTGTTTCTGCTATATCAAGTTGGCGGCAGTTTACTTACCCTTGCCATATTCGGATTAGATTTTGAGAATGCAGATATTAACGCCGTTAGACTTCTAACGATGTGCGGGCAAATTCTCCTAATTCTCGCGCCGGCATTGATGCTTGCCAAACTTGTATACGAAAATGTTTCAGCGGTAATTAGATTTAAGCTTCCTTCATTAAAAGAAATTGCAGTGTTTTCAGCGGGAATGTTTATTCTAATTCCTCTAATGCAAAACTTTCTTTACATACAAAATTACCTTATCCATCATCTGGCGCTTCATTACGAGAGCGTTGCTTCCGTTAAATCTGTGATGGATAACTTGTACAAGCTAATTACAAAAACTTATCTGGAACTTTTAACAGCCACTAATGCCGTTGAATTAATTCTTATTGTTTTCGTTGTTGCAATAGTTCCTTCAATCTGCGAAGAAGTTTTTTTTAGAGGATTCATTCAAAAAAGTTTTGAATTGAAATCCCAACCGTTTATAGCGGCTTTTATAACTGCGGCTTTTTTTGGATTGTACCACTTTAATCCCTACGGATTGATTGCATTAATAATTCTAGGTACGTATTTTGGGTTTGCGGCATATATGTCAAATTCAATAGCCGTTCCAATATTCCTTCACTTTCTTAATAATGCTGTGGCTATTGCTGCTTTTTACTTTTATGGAAGCGATGATTTTCTTGAAACAAATATCATCGAAATTGAACACGTGGGAGAGCAATTTATAAGTTTCCTAATTTTATCGTCTGTGTTTGCAATTTTTATTGTATTTATTACAAATAACTATTCACGAATATCTTCAAGGAGGAATACAGTATGATATGCCCGAATTGTGAGTCTGAGTATGTAGACGGTATTGCTGAGTGTACTGATTGCGGCAGCGAATTGGTAAGCGCTGAAGAATTCGAAGGAAATCTTGTTCACCATTCCGACTGGGTAATTGTTTACACCTGCAGCGAGTCTTTTGAAGCAGATATGTTAAAAGCAAACCTCGAAGGCGCCGGCATTGAGGTAACAATTTTAAAACAGAAAGACAGCAGCTACCCCGCGGTTGGCGGTTTAGCTGTTATAAAAGTTTTAGTTCAAAAAAAGGACGCTGAAACAGCTTCTGAAATTATTACTGATATTAATAAAACCGAATAAAGCATGAGTCTATCTAACCGTTCTGTCCGCGTAGTTGTTTCAGTTATCGCAATTCCATTAATATTATTGATTTGCTTTTATGGAAAAATTCCATTTCTATTCCTTACTCTAATAATTGGTCTTGTGTCCTTTTACGAATTTGGCGTTATGAATAGGAATAAAGAGAACTTTGTTAACCGGATTCCCGGATTGCTAAGTGTTGGAATTATAATTTTAAATTCGTACGAGCACTTTATTGATTTTAATAATTTGGTTTTAGCAATCGTCCCTCTTTTACTGATCTTAGAATTATTTAGGAATAGAACTTCTGCGATAAATAATTTGGGATCAACGCTTTTGGGAATATTTTATATTGGATTGTTTTCAGCCGCTCTTTTGGGCGTGCGCGAGTTCTATTCAAACTCCGAGTTAGTTTACTCGCGCGGCGGTTTGGTTATTATTTCGATGTTGATAACAATCTGGGTCTGCGATTCTGCGGCGTACTTTCTTGGAACTGCTTTTGGAAAGCATAAATTATTTCCAAGAGTTAGCCCTAACAAAAGCTGGGAAGGCGCAATTGCCGGTTTTGTCTTTTCAATAATTACAGTTATTGCATTAAAATCTTTGCTGTTGGATTTCTTCGACTGGGCGGACATAATCGTATTCGGCGTTATCGTAGGAATCGCCGGACAATCGGGAGATTTGATTGAGAGTTTGATCAAAAGAGACGCCGGCGTTAAAGATTCATCAGCGCTAATACCTGGTCACGGCGGAATATTCGACAGATTCGATTCAGTGCTTTATACTTCTCCTCTGCTGCTTTTGTACATGACATATTTTATGTAATTTTTTCTTATATATTAACTTAGAAATAGAAATATTGTTTTCGATTCACAGTTTTTTTCTTTCTGGGGAATTGTATCTATGAAAAGATTTCATCTGCTGTTGGCAATTTTATTCTTTACGTTTTCCATTACATTTGCGCAAAACGTGCAATTGTTTGCCGACTTAGGCGATTTTGAATTAGAAAGCGGTCAAAAAATAATTAATTGCAATATCGGTTACCGATTATTCGGTGCATTTAATCACGACTCTTCGAATATTATTTTGTATCCAACCTGGTTCGGTGGAACGAGCGAGCATTTGTCAAAGTTAATAAGCAAAGGAAATTTAATTGACGACAGTAAATATTTTGTGATTGCCGTTGACGCGCTCGGGAATGGTGTTTCATCGTCTCCATCAAATAGCATTAAGCAACCCGGCAGAGATTTCCCGGAATTTACAGTCCTCGATATGGTCAACGCTCAATATGAACTTCTTACAAATCATTTGGGCGTGAAAAAGCTTTATGCAATAATTGGCGGTTCCATGGGAAGTATGCAAGCTTTTGAGTGGCTGGTTGCTTATCCCGATTTTATGCAGAAAGCAATTCCTTATGTATGCACACCGCAGCGTTCAACTTACGATTTGCTCTCAATGCACACACAGCTCGAAATTATTGAGACATATAAAATTTTAGGCGCAGATGATCTCCTAATTCACAAGACAATAAATATGTTCAGAGCATTGTTGGCACGGACACCAGATTACATTGTTAATAATGTAAAGCGGGATGAATTTGAAAACTATCTTAATTCATTCAATTTGGATTCGCTGCCCTTTTTTACAATTGATAATTTCCGAAGTCAGCTAAAGGCAATGATCGCATACGATATTTTTTCTGAATATGACGGTTCAATGGAGAAGACGGCTGAGAGAATTAAAGCTGATGTAATGATAATAGTAGCATCAACCGATCACATTGTTCACCCGAAAATTTCAATAGAATTTGCCAAGCATATAAATGCGGAGCTTCATATATTAGATAGCGACTGCGGACATTTGGCAGTTGGCTGCGAAATGCGTAAATCTATTGAACTTGTAAACAATTTTTTGGATGATAAATAAATAGAATCTAAAAACTTTTGTACGCATCAAACCCAAAAGTTTTTATTGATTATTTATTGGAGAAAGCATGGCTACAAAGACTGCTGTAATAAAACAATTAAGCGGAATTACATTCGCAGGCAAAACCGATTCCGGTCACTGGATAATGATGGACGGTCCCGAAAATTTTGGCGGAAGCAATGCTGCAATACGTCCGAAAGAGCTTTTATTATTGGCTTTGGGCGGCTGCACCGGAAGCGATGTAGTTTCAATTATGACTAAGAAAAGAATAAAATTGAATGATTTTCAGATCAACCTAAATGCTGATTTAACAGAGGAACATCCAATGGTTTTTACAAAAATTCACATTGAGTATGTTTTTACGGGAAAGGAAATAAAGGAAGCTGATGTTGAAAGGGCAATTGATCTTTCGCTCACAAAATATTGCGGCGTTACTGCCATGCTTCAAAAAGCGATGGAAATTAGTCATTCATTCAAAATTATTGAAAGTAATTAGAATTATTTGCCTAATTTTAATTCAGCGGCAAAATATCTTTTCGCCGCTAAAAAACTTAAGGGCTAGATTGTTGCTGTTGGGAATTTCTCGACATATTCAGAGAAAAGTAAAAATTAAACTTGACAAGATGTCTTTTATTTTATAAAATAGATCAAGATTAAATAGGAGGGAAACAATATGAGAAGCAATATACAATACGATGAAGAAACTGCGCTAGCGCTAAGTACTTGGGTAAAATTAGCAAGGGGCTATTCATCCTTTAACCATCGGGCTTCCGAGGACGTCAAGAAATTTGGCTTGTCTCAAGCGCAATACGCAATTCTAGATGCACTTGGATTTCTTGGATCAATGAAAATAGGTGAGCTGCATAAAAAGATGATTTTCAGCGGCGGGAATATGACTCTTGTTCTCGACCAGCTTGAGAGGAAAGGATTCACAAAAAGGATCTTTCATCATGAGGACAGAAGGGCAATTATAATTGAACTTACGGATAAAGGGAACCAAGCTTTTCGTAAAGTTGCTGTTGAGCACGCTGTTCATATCAAATCATTAATGAGCGCATTAACAAAAGAAGAGCAAAAAACTCTTGGCAGTTTGCTAAAAAAACTTGGAACTACAATAGCAAGATAGTTCAACTTTGCTTTAGAGAAATTATTTTCAGGCGATTTTCTTTGTAATAAATTATATTTTACTCATGCCAATTAAATTTTGTGGAGGAAAATATGAATAGATTATTTGCGATCTCAATTATTCTGATTGCTGCGTTTATAATTAGTTCATGCGCTGACCAAAAACCAACTCAAAAATTTTCTTTCACTCCTGAAAATCCAACGCCGGGAGAAACAATCACCGTTAAATATCTGCCCGAATTAAATGAAAATGATAGAGCGTTCGCAGTCACGATGAATGTATACCTATTCAATAAGGATTTAGATAAAACCATTGGTATTGAACTTGAAGATAAAGGCGGTTATTGGGAAGGATCGTATCTTCCCGAGTTGAGCCATTACGGAGCGCTGATTAAATTCAAAGTTGGAGATGACGTTGATAACAATTCTAATGCAGGCTATTTAATCAAATTCTACGATGCTCAAAAAAATGTACTCGCCGCTGCCAATGCCGGATTTGCAGTTGCTTTAGGCG
>JAHJTX010000280.1 GCA_018829545.1 Bacteroidota bacterium
AAATCCCAACTGTCCATCTTAATTTCAGAATAAATTTTGTCACTGTTTCCATTTAAATTTGGATCAAATGAGTAATAGATAAAATTATCTTCACCTTCATATTTTATTTGTGAACCAACATTTGTAATAGCCATTCCCAATGTTAGTCCTTCAATTGGAGACTGATAAAGCAAACCAACATCCAACGCAAATGCAGAAGCATTCATGTGCCAAATATTCTGCGAAACATATTTACCTGTAAATCCCATACTAAATTCACTTGTGATGTTTAAGGAATATGATATTCCCAAAGCCAAATCCGTAGCTGAAAAATATTCTCCAGTTCCATCTTGATAAAACTCATTTGTTACTTCCATATCAGGCATGGTAAGTGAAGTATAACTTAGCGCAATTGCTTGTTCATCGGAAATTTTCAAAACTAATCCCGCATAATTATGATTTGTTTCCGCGAACCAATATGTATGACTGAAAACTACAGAATTGTTTTTTAATTTTGAGATTCCTGCAGGATTCCAATATATTGCGGATGCATCATCAGCAACCGCCACATATGCGCCGCCCATACCAACAGATTTAGCTCCAACTTCTATCTTGAGAAACTGTCCGGCACTACTTCCGGCATATGTTTGTGAGTAAACTTGCCCCGAATAAATTATACAAATCAAAAAAAGTGATAAAATCTTTTTCATTCCATTTTCCAATTATTTAATAAGAGCAAATCTGTCAATTTTTTCGCCTATTCCCGGCGCATCTATATGATAGACATATACTCCTGGCGCAACATCCAGACCGCTTTTAGATTTTAAATCCCATGAAGCTTTACCCTCAAGTAAATTTGATTCATGCTCAATTGTTTTTACGTGATCACCACTCATTGTATAAATTCTTATTGTGGCTTTCGAAGGTAAATTAATGAAATATATTTTTCGTTCTCCTCTGCCCGATGAGGTCAATCTTTGAGGTTCCCAGCGTGCTGCGCCGACATAGGGATTAGGAACAACAGAAATTTTATTCAGGTCAGCTTTAGCCTGGGTAATATCTGTGTTCTGTTTCTTTGTATAAAATGTATATAGGTCCGAGGATGAAAATGGAGTTTTAATCACTAATTCCGCTATATCTCCGTTAGTAGGATTTATCGCATCACCGGTACTTGCGGCTATAAATGAAAACTTCCAAATTCGCTTCCAGCTTGCACCGATCTGTTTCCAAATCTCGATATAATCCCCAGCGTTTAAAACATTATCGATTTTGTCATTCGGTTCCCAATGATAATATCTCATCTTTTTATTATTATATGTATCCCACACCTGAAAATTAGTTTTTGTTCGATAACTAAATAACCACGATGAATCCGGTTCTCCGACTCGAATTTCGTAACTAACCGGATATTCTTCAGTTCCCGGAGGAACGTCGTACGATTTTTGACCTTGAATAATTAGATTTGAATTTCCAACCACCCACCCTGACTTATCAAAATCATACTCAATTTTATCATCTCTCGCAAAAATCCTCATTCCGTCAACAATATCATTAAAATCTTCACCGTTCGTATATTCGGAATTCTTGATGACCAGACTGGTATCCGACTTGTTTATTTTAGATACAGAATAAATAGTTGAATTGATTACTGAATCATCAAATTTAATTTGATATTCGCTATCTCCAACAAGAGAGGGACTCAATATTTCCACGAATACGTCAGCGGTAGAAAAACCAGAAACATGATAAACAGAATCAGTTCCTAGAGGAGCCGAATAACCGGCAGTCATTGTACCAGGTGTAACCATTACTGTATTTACATCCAGATTTATATTTCCAGCTAAATCGCGTACAATCACTTTAGTGCACTCAGATGGATATAACCCGATTAGAGCATCTCCACGATCGTAAGAAACAACAGCATAATAATAGGTTTGCCCATTCATGACGTCCGTATCTGTCCATGAGTGTTTCAATCCTTTATTGTCTCCCAAATAGTATTTCACTCCCTGGTAATCGAGATCAAAGAATCCCTGAACATCGTTTTGAATATCGAATTGTGCAACAGGTTTGTATAGGGTTGGGTCCCCATATCCACTTGTTATTGTATATGGATCCTGGAATCCCGGATCGGTACTTCTATAAATTCTGTAGCCCTCGAAGTCATATTTTTTAAGGAAGGAATCATAAGACCTCTCTGCCTCGGCATCCCAGTATAATGTCACTTTACCGTCACCCGGAACAACTTGTACAACCGGCTTTTGTGGAGGAAGGGCAAAACTATAATTATTATCATAAATATCTTGAACCACTTCTTTGTTACGAACAATATCTTGAAGATCGTTACCGAATAGCAAACCTAGTGAAAACCTTTCAGTAGCGCCAGATTTTAGAATGAATGGTCCCGACCCGAATAAAAATGCCACGTTCCCATTCTGCAAATCCGTATCAAAATGACTGTATGAGATTCTTTCCCAGATCCGGTCATCTTCTCTAAAGGATACGCCAGATCCAATAAAAAACACATCGAACGCTGTTAATCCAATCTGATCAGATTCGTTAATATCTGTCTTATCGATAGCCGGTTCTCCTGATTGCCGTGTGTCAATTAAGCCATATTTATTAATTGGTCCATCGGGCATCCCGGCTATAGTTTCAGGCGGCAGCCACCCAGATGTTGGTATTCCATTACCTTCGCCATAGTCACCGGTTCCGGCAAGTCCATCTAACCCAACATCGTCTGTAGCAGGGTCCCAATTATTGTTATTATCAATCCCGTCCGCTCTTGATTCGTCAATAAGTTCGTCAATTTTTCCGTTGTTATCGTTATCTATTCCATCCGCATATTTCATACCGATGTTAAGTTTAGTTTCATCGATGATGCCGTTATTATTATCATCTATTCCATTTCCAGGAATCTCTCCCTCAATCATGAAAGATTCAATTACAGGGTTTGATAATTCACCGTCAAAATCATCGTCAATAAAATTGTTCGGATTACCCGGACTTTCGAGAAATGCATAGCCCGCGTAACCTGTTGGGCCCCATCCACCTTCCCCGAGTCCATCGTGATCCCAACTGTAGGTTATATTTTCATCTTTTTGAAATGAGGCATAATCATCGTTGGAGTCAAACTGTCCTCCAACACCGACATCGACATACATTCCGAAAATTATTTTATTATAGTCTTTTGTACTCTCGTTCGTAATTTCATAATGCCAAAAAATTAAATCTTCAGCTAAAACATTAGACCATTGAAACCCGCGGACTCCTACACTCAATCCCAAACCTCGTCGAGATAAATCAGTTGCATCCGGATAGAAATCATGAGCGTCATCGCTGTTGTCATCCATAACAAAAAAACTTTCCTGGTCAGCATTGGTTCGTTTACCAAAATACCCATCCCAATATCCGTTCCAAGAATCGTCTTTACCAGGCCAACTGGACGGCCACGTAATCGGCTTATCACTCATAGCAATTGAACTTTGGTTGGGATTAGCATATCCGGGCCTTGGTTGAAATCCTCGTTCAATACCGGTCGGAGAAATGTCCATCAATTCCCTATAACCTGCTTCAATCATATGAATTGCATTATTTTGATTGTCCGTAACTTCGGCGCCAACCAATGGTGTAATTCCATCCATATAGGAATGTCTTGATCCCTTTGGCCAAACTCCGGAAGGTTCTTGCCCCCACCAGGCAACTTCTCCAAAATTATAAAACAGTGTCTCAACTAAATTAGCATTATGAATTCCCTGCTTACGATATTTACGGTCTCCTCTCTGTTGCCGAGGGACTGAAATTTGTGAGAAAACTTCACTAGTAAATATTAATAAAACAAGTACAATAAAGATTTTGAAACTTTTCATCTAAAGCCTGCTATTGAAAATTCATATTAAAATTTACACCAACTACAATTCTTCTTGGTTCGGAGTAGAATGTGGGATTCGTTAAAAATTCCGTAAGTGTATTCGCTCCTTGCTGTTCCGGCGTATACTGACTGATTAAGGAATATCCCGCTCTTCCTGTATCGTTATAAACTGCAATTTCATTTCTTGTATCAAAGAGATTATAAACTTTCACGAATAGGCTTAACTGTTGATCAAATAGGAGAAACCTTTTATCCATTTGTATATCAACGTTTATTTTATTAGGCATCCTAGCGCTATTTTCAAAACTTGTTTGTATAGATTGATTTTCCGGAGTAAAAGGGAACCCAGATTCATATTTGGCTATTAATCCAAGATTGTAATCATTTAATTTTGTGTAAAACACCGCTAGATTTATTGTATGTCTTTGATCCCAACTTACAGGCACAACCTGTATATTCGGCTGCATAGGCGGATTTCCCTGGGATCTATTAAAAGCGTCATTCGGATCTGAGGCATTTGACTCTGAGGATTGATAAGTATAGTCTAAAGAGACTGAGAGAGGATCAATAGATGATGACCGTTTAAATAGTGAAAGAGTTATTCCTTTAGCCTTCCCATAGTCTCTGTTCGTATATAAAGCATATCTGTCACCACCAATGCCGGTATTCATTATATTAGTGCCGAGCAAATTGGAGATGTCTTTATAAAATCCTATAACTTCTAATCCTATTACATCAAAAAATTTATAATGGAGACCTAATTCATAAGCAACAGTTGACTCAGCTCTTAAATTGGCATTTCCCATTAAAGTATAAAGGCCGCCCGGACCGACTCTGAAATTAGGATTATAATATAAATATTGATAATCAGGAATTCTGAAAAAATGCCCATAACTAAAATGTATTGTTCCATCTGCTGAAATCGGAAATGCTACACCTATTCTTGGACTAATTTGAGTTTGCTTGCTTGCAGGTTTTTTTTCAGAAGTTTCCGGATTTAGGTAGTCGACAGGAATTTCACCCTGAGAGTCAAAATAATCAAATCTTAATCCGGCATTAATAATTATACTTTTATATTCAATTTTATCCTGAATATAGAATGCCATACTGATGGGTGTGTATAAAAACTTTCCTTCATTAATGTATCGGTTAAAACTAAATACCGGAACTTCACCATTAAATCTTGCCGTTTCATTTAAAACATCAATTTGATCATGTCTATATTCGAATCCCGTTTTGAATTCATTATATTGATCAAACTGTGAAAGGAAATCAAGTTTAACAATATTTGTAACTGTTTCCCGTTGGTCATGAGTCATGTCAGTTCCGCCGGTTAAAAAACTATTGCTCGTTAACTGGCGAAGTAATTCGGGATTTGAATATCTGGGATCATCAATATCTTCATATACGTAAGCTTTTGTTTGCGAAGAACTTATTGAATATTTTAAAGTTAAAAATGATGATGCCGAGAAAACATAAGTTAAGTTTGAAATATTATTTATCGCGTTTTTATAACTAGTAGGAATTCCATCGGGATTATACTTATATAGATGATTATACCACTGACCTTCGGAATTATCCCAAAGAACAAAATTTGAGATTTTAAGTTTAGCGCTCAGATCAAAATTTACTTTTGCCTGTAAATTATAATAGATCTGATTGTTCATTGAAACAATCTTCTCATCTCCCGTTTGGTCTATAAAAAAACTGTTGCCAATCGAATAAGAGCTGTCAAAAGTATTAAATCTTCTTTGCCCATTAAGCCAGCCGTCCGTTTGATATCTTCTTGCGGCGAAACTGTAATTAAACTTCTTATTAAAAATTGAAACAGGACCACTAATATTTGTCTTAATATCGTTTATTGATATAGGGTTAAGATCATCAATATTATAGAAAATATTATTCTCGGTACTTACATAATCACCTGAATAAACACTTATTCCACCCTTAAATTCATCGCTCCCCTGCTTTGTGATTACATCTATAATACCAGACATTGCCTGTCCATATTCGGCATTAAATACGCCGCTGATAACCTTAACTTCCTGCATAAATTGTACATCAACTTCCGAAGCCCGCGATCCCGTAAAATTATCCTTTACAGATATTCCGTCAACAAGATATCCTACTTCAGAAGCTCTACTGCCTCGGATATGGATATTGCCATATGAATCTTGAACAACACCGGCTTTTTGCTTAATTAGGTCATTTAAATTTTCTACCGGTAGATTTGCAATTTCTTCAGCTGAGATGGTCAATTCACTGGAAGTTATATCTGTTTTTATTAAAACATTTTTAGCAGTAACTACTACTTCGCCGGCAAGTTCTAGGCTGGCAGGTTCCATATTGAAGTTAAGACTAGTTGTTTTACCTGAAGTGACATTTACATTATTAAAAATAATTTTCCTATAACCCACCATTGAAACCACTATTTGGTATGTGCCCGGATGTATATTCAGAATCGAAAAATATCCATCAAAATCAGAAGAGGTACCTATGTTCTGATTTTGAATGTAGACATTCACTCCAATAAGTGCTTCTCCTGTTTCCGTGTCTTTTATAATCCCGGAGATTTTACCTGTTTGCTGTGCTCGGTTTTCATTAAATACCGATCCGGTGAGGATAAGAATTACCAACACCCATAGTATTTTGTGATAATAATTTCGCCTCATGGGACCCTACTTACTATGAACAAAGTTCAGACCGCTCCTGCTAATTTATGTCAGGAGCGGTCAATGAAATACAAAATCAAATTCAGCACGGGTACTATTTTATCAGAATCATTTTTCTGGTTTGAAAATTATTTCCGGATTTTAAAGTGTAGAAATAAACACCGGTAGATAAATTCGTCGCATCAAAATTAACTTCATGTGCGCCATTATCTTGCACTGAATTGATTAAAGTTGCTATCTCTGTACCAAGAACGTCATAAATTTTTAAGGATACAAATTCTTTCTTAGCAAGTGAATAAGAGATTTTTGTGGTTGGATTGAATGGATTCGGATAGTTTTGATTCAATTTATATGTATTTGCAATACCTTCTTCCGTGCCCATATCAGTAGCTGTGGATAGAATAACTTCGCGATACATATGGTATCTTTCAAAGTTCGCATCAACCCATTGAGTTCCCCACCAGTTCGGAGCGTAATCGGCTGTACTATCTGTCCAAGCATCGGCGGAAGCGTAATCAAGATCCCAAATTACAGCGCTAAGTTTTACTGCATCTCCCACAGAATAACCGAACATATCCGTATGCACTACAACTTCCAAAGAATATCCGGCATCTGCTCCATTAGTCTCGGTGTGAGTAACCGTACCGGTTGGAACCGCACTGGCGCCTTCGGCAGCTCCGGTTGGAACATTACCGTTTACTTCAAATACGGCAAGTGCACCTTCGGTAGAATTGAAGAACATATTTTTGATTTCCATTCTAGCGCCTGGTCCAGGAATTTCGTCTTTATTTGTCATCCATAAAAATAGACCGTCTGCTTCCCAACCTGGTGACCATTTACAGACTGAGGCATCATCAGATTCTACACCTATATAAAGGTCTGTTCCTTTATGCATAAATTTAACAGTTGCCATACTTTGGTCTTCATAAACGTTTGTTGGATGATTCCATTGCATGTAATATCCACCTGTAGATGTATTTGAGCCTTTGCCAACTGTAACACTTAGAGCATTAGCCCAGAAACTTTCATTTAACTCGCCGTCAAGAGTTATAGAATCATCTGTTGAATGAGCAATGACCGAAGGCGGATCAGCTAAGCGGAGAATTCTTGTATCAGGTCCCCATTCACTTCCCCACCAACCTTTCCAATAATTACCTCCGTTATCATCCCAAGGTAACATGCCGTCAGTATAATGATCTGGGTCAAATACATTAATCAGGAATCCGATATCAGCACCTTCATCAGTATATCCTAATTGATCTAAATGAATAACCATTTCAGCTGTATATCCGGAATCGACAGATGAAGTATCGTTTACTATTGTACCAGGATGTTTCCAAGCAGCACCCTCAACAGTTCCTACAGTACCTTCAATAACTATATTCGGATCAACTCCGCCGGCATTGAAGTACATTTTGTATTCCTTAGGAATGCCGCTAGCGTCATTAATTTTCATGAATATACCGTCACCTTCCCAACTATCTCCAAATCTTCCAACGGACTGATCATTAGACTCTACAGAAATGTATAAATCTAAACCTCTACGCAAAAATTTAACAAAAGTGAGTGTTGAATCTGTATAGGGTTCTTTTACGGTAACAGAACTTGTACCAGTATAAGTTACATCTCCTGGCAAAGCTGTTGCACCAAAGACCAAATAATCGTATCTCTTAATCCAATCTGTCTCGTCAAGGACACCGTCTACAACTATTGGGTTCTCCGCGCTTATCACGGGAATATAAGCTGGATCGGAATGAGACTGAGCCTGTATAGTATTCAGACCTCCGATCATTACAAATAATGCCAAAATGGCAATTGCGTAATTTTGTTTCATTTTTTACCTCTATTGTTGTGAGTTAATTATTTAATTTACTAACAGAATCTCCAATTATAATACCGGTTGAAATTTTTATATGTTGCGGTTCAATGGATTTATCGTCTTTGTTGCGCAGTCTTTTGATGAGTAATTTAGTTGATGTTTTACCAATTTCTGAAACAGGCACATGCACAGTGGTAAGTTTTGGGCGAAGAAAATTGCCTAATTCGATGTGGTCAAATCCGATAATACAAATATCTTCAGGAATTTTGAATCCCAATGATTCGGAGGCATTATAACACCCAGCGGCCATATTATCATTAGCTGCAAATATTACATCAGGCTTTTCTTTCAGACTTAAGATTCTGCTGCAGGCTAACTCACCACCTTTTATCGTAAAGTCTCCTTCGATTATCCAATCTTTTCGAATTGTTATCCCAGCATCTTTTAGTGCGGCAGTGTATCCTTTCTTCCTCATTTGAGAATCATAATTACCCGACGGACCCGTAATCATTGAAATTTTTGAGTGGTTTAAAGATTTGATTGTGTAGTTAATTATCGAATAGGCACCTTGAAAATTATCGATGCTTACAATATCATATTTGTCAAACGCGTGAATATCATTTATTATAACAACGGGAATTTTATAATTAGCAAGAACTTCTTCTAAATGACCGTTCATAGAAGGGATCATTAGAATAACACCATCAACTAAACTTTCCCTCATGAATCCTAAAAGCGATTCAACAATATTTCTTCTACTATGAGAACTGGCAACAATCAAATGATATCCCCCTGAAAAGGCAATTTCGTCAACTCCCTTGACTATCTCTGTGTAGAAATCACCTTGAATTTCCGGAAGAACTAAGCCTATTGCAGATGTTGTACTTTTAGCCAGATTTTTTGCTAAGCTATTCGGCCTGTAATTGAGTTGGTTACTAATTTGAAGAATTCTATCACGAGTTTCCGGTCTCACTGTTTCTTGTTTATCTCCTAATGCCCTGGAAACAGTGGCTGTAGAAACACCTGCTTTGTTAGCTATATCGTAAATAGTCGCTTTCATGTATCCTCAAAAATGTAACCGCTTACATTTGTTAATATAACAGGGGAATTCGCCATTGTCAAGTATTATCAGTATCTATTTTGAATTATTAATTTTACTTATTTCTTTTGGAAATGCGAATAAATGTAAATTTTACATTATTTACATGGATTTGCATTTAATAATTGAAATTAATCTGTGCGAATTCTAGTCTGAATGATGATATGGGATAAATTAGTTAGAACTTGGTATTTAAAAAAAATACACCCCCTCGGTAACGGCTTACCCGATAGCACTGGCTACGTTGAGTTCTATAGCCCGCGATTTATTTTTGCATCTGTATAATAGGAGAGAAATTTTTGAACCAATCTTGCAGACATCTGAACCGCCGAAACACCAGAGGTTTCAAGATAGGGATTATTTTTTTTACGATCCTAGGAACAAGTTCAGAAATTTTGCTAACACTACACTACCTGATTTACCAAGGCTGGAAGCAGCAGTATCCATTGCAAGAATTAAAAGTGCTGCTTAAAAAACAATAAATACCTGTTTCATTTTTATTGAAAGGCGCCGGAATATTTAACCACAAAACAACCCGATCAATTATCCCTTTTTTATGGTCAAGAAATTCTGATTTGATTGAATATTAATAAATTCCGTGACAACTTATAAATACAAGTTTTTTATCTTTTTCATATTTTCTTGGACAGCAATAATTAAATTTTTGCAATTATAAACTTTTAGTGCCAATTCTACCAAATGTGGAAAAAGTAATTTATATTTTTAATTGGAACTTGACTATATTTGAAAAAATGAATTGCATTCATTATCGTTTATTATTGTATTTATAGGCTTTTTTATTATAAATGTTAAATAAATCTTTAATATTAGTTAGTGAGGTTCCCAATGCGTGACACAGACAATTTCTTATCCTTAGTCCCGATTTTTTCAGAATTACCTGACGAAACACTTGAGCGACTTGCAAAGATTGGCATTCGCAAGGAATATGATAAAGACACTCTTATTTTGATGGAAGAGGATTCCGGTAATGCGCTATTTGTAATCGTTACAGGTAAAGTAAAAGTTTCCCGAAACTCTGACGATGGCAGAGAAGTTATTTTATCGATATTATCTGAATCGGATTTTTTTGGCGAAATGGCGCTTCTTGATGGCAATGCAAGGTCTGCATCTGTAACTGCGCTTGAGAAGTCTGATATTTTCATCATTCAGCGCGAACATTTTTTAGACCTCCTTCAACAGTATCCTGAAATCTCAATTTTGTTGCTTCAGGAGTTAACCATGCGGCTGCGCGCGGCTGATATTAAAATTAAATCACTTTCACTGAAGGACGCCGAAGGAAAAGTAGCCACGGTAATTCTACAACTTGCCGAAGATAATGGTAAAATAAGACATGGCATTGTAGAAATTGATAAGCTGCCTCTTCAACAAGATTTAGCAAACATGGCCGGAACTTCGCGGGAAACAATTTCGCGAACGTTGCACACATTTGTAAAAAAGGGCTTGATTGAATTAGAAGGTTCTAAATTACGTATTCTCAACTTCGAAAAATTTAAGGAAACTTATTTCTAGTTACTCTATTTTGAAAGCGGATTTACACTTGCATACATACCATTCCGACGGGGTTCTCTCTCCTATTGAACTGCTAGACAAGTCCAAGGATAATGGGATAGACTGTATCAGCATCACAGATCACGATAGCGTGAACGGGATTGCCGAAGCAATTGAATACGGCAAAAAATTAGGAATCGAAGTTATACCCGGGCTGGAATTGAGCACCGATATCGAGGACCGTGAAGTTCATCTTCTTGCATACTTTGTAGATATTGACGATCTAGAATTGACAAAATATCTCAGCTTTTTTAGAGATGAAAGATTTGAACGCGCTAAGAGAATAGTAAAAAAACTGAATAAACTTGGTATTGATATTACAATCGACCATGTACTGAATGAATCAAAGAATTCATCGATTGGAAGACCGCACGTTGCACTTGCAATGATTAGACTCGGAGTTGTAAGCGATTATTACGAAGCGTTTCAAAAATACCTCAGAGACAACGGACCTGCCTACGAAAGAAAAATTCATCTTTCACCTCAAAGTGCGCTGAAACTGATTAGCGATTCTGGTGGTTTATCATTCATAGCGCATCCCGGTCATCTAAAAGAATCCGTAATGATGAACTTAATAAATACTGGGATTGACGGCATTGAAGTTATTCATCCTTCGCACAACGATTATCAAATTAATTTTTATAGAGGAATTGTAAATCAATACTGTTTGCTCGAATCCGGCGGTTCGGATTTTCACGGCGGAAAGCGAGAAGATGAATCTAATTTCGGGAAATATTCAATCCCCCAAATCAAAGTTGAAGCGATGAAAAATATGCTTCACAACAGAGAGTGATCCTCACAATAAAATAGGTCACGGATTTTGTACTTTCTTCCTACCAAAAAATTACTAAATTTGCACTCAATCAAAATGAAAATTCGGAGCCGGTTTATAGCTAAACTTTTACTAATTCTCAATCAAAAAGGATTCAAATGAAAAAGATCATTTTAACGGCGGTTTTTCTGATTGCTGCGGGCACAATATTTTCGCAGCAAATTGGCGTGTGGAAAAATTATACCGATGTGAAAAACATTAAAGAGGCAAAGGGATTTTACTCTGGAGTTTGGGCTGCAACAGAAGGCGGTGCATTTTACAGCAGTAATGCATCCGATACTTATTTGCGATTAGTAAAAGCTGATGGACTAAACAGTCACAATCTAACGGCAGTAACTCAAGATTCTCAGGGTAAAATTTGGTTCGGTACTGTTGAAGGCGTTATAAATGTTTATAATCCCGAAACGAAGACAATAAAAAAAGTGCTTGATATTGCCAAATCGGATAAGACAAAAAAAGGGATCAATGATTTTTTTATTGCTGGGAATGACGTTTACACAGCCACTGATTTTGGAATCTCAATTATAAATTCCATTAGTTATTCCTTTAATGAAACAATTCAAAAATTCGGCGATTTTCCATCCGGCGAGATCGTTAATAGCGTCTCAGTTGGGAGCGTTGTATATGCATGTACCGAAACCGGCATAGCAATTCAAAAAAGCGGCGCAACAAATTTATCTGCTCCGGAATCGTGGAAAGTTTATTACCGCGCAACAGATTTAGGCGTTAAAACTGTTTCTCGATTAGTCGAATTTAATTCGGAATTAATAGTCGCAACGGATAAAGGACTTTATAAACTAGAAAGCAATGTCTGGAACAAATTGCTTTCTGATCAAACAGAAGTATTCGATATGGTTGTTTACGGAAATTCTCTTTATATACTCCGTGCAAATCAACTGCAAAAATATGACGGCTCAACGCTTGCAACAATTTATACATCTGCAGTTCAGTTGAACGATATCGATGTTGTAAATGAGAATCTTCAATATATTTCCTCTACACATGGGCTAATAAAACTTGAAAATGGTATTCCGGAAATAATAATTCCAAATGGACCGGAGACAAATTCGTTTCAAAATCTTGCTGTAGATACTGATGGAAATTTATGGGTTGCCAGCGGTAGAGACGTTTATGGACAAGGCTTTTTCAAATTCGATGGAAGTAATTGGACAAATTATAACTTGAACACAATGCCGGAACTGCCTTCAAATGCGTATCATAATGTAAATGCTTCGCCAAGCGATAACGTTTATTTTTCCAATTGGGGCGGGGGATTTACCCGATTAAAAGATGGAGTATTTCAAACTTTTAATGCCTCCAATACAAATATGGCGGGAATGGCAGGCTTCCCGTTTTTTGTAGTTATATACGATGTGGTAGAGGACTCCAAAGGAAATGCATGGATAATGAATCACATTGCGGGCGATAGTAAAATTGTAAGCGTACTTACACCTGATAGCGCATGGTATCATTACGCATTCGGCTCGCCTTTATCCCCTTCTGCATATGAAACAGAAAGAATGGTAATTGACCAATACGACACTAAATGGTTCGTGGTTTCAACCGGATCGAGAGGATTGTATTATTTCAACGAGAATGGAACTCTGAATAATTTGAACGATGACGATTGGGGTTTAGTAAGACCGG
>JAHJTX010000281.1 GCA_018829545.1 Bacteroidota bacterium
ACAATTGAAAACGCCGATTACATTGTGGATTTAGGTCCTAAAGCTGGAATTCATGGCGGGGAAGTTTGCTTGGCGGGGACGATAGAGGAATTCATGAACTCCAAAAACGGATTATGTTCACTAACGCTCGATTATTTGAAGAATAAAAAAAGAATCGAGATCCCAACGGAAAGACATTCTTCCAACGGTGAATTCATTGAGATTATCGGAGCGGCTGGCAACAATCTAAAAAGTATTGATGTTAAAATACCGCTTGGAGTATTTTCTGCAATCACCGGCGTCAGCGGTTCGGGCAAGTCAACTTTAATTAATGAAACGCTTGTAAAAATATTGATGAAAAATGTTTACA
This sequence comes from Bacteroidota bacterium, assembly GCA_018829545.1. Taxonomy (GTDB): domain Bacteria; phylum Bacteroidota; class Ignavibacteria; order Ignavibacteriales; family Melioribacteraceae; genus JAHJTX01. The sequence goes on from JAHJTX010000281.1 coordinate 350, forward strand.
AGACCAAAGATGTGCCGTTAAAATACAAGTCCGTCAGCGGTTTAGAAAAAATTGACAAAATCATTGAAATTGATCAATCTCCAATTGGCAGAACTCCGAGATCAAATCCAGCCACTTATACGGGCTTGTTTACTTTCATCCGCGATTTATTTACAGAATTACCCGAAGCAAAAATGCGCGGATATAAGGCGGGCAGATTTAGTTTTAACGTTAAGGGTGGAAGATGCGAAGAATGTCAGGGCGCCGGCTTAAAAAAAATTGAAATGAATTTTCTACCAGACGTTTATGTGCTCTGCGAAGTCTGCAACGGTAAACGTTATAATAGAGAGACTCTTGAAATATTGTATAAAACAAAATCCATAAACGACGTGCTGGAAATGACAGTTGAAGAATCATTGAGTTTTTTCGGAGATTTTCCTCGGTTAAAAAGAAAAATAAAAACTTTGAACGATGTGGGGTTAGGCTACATTAGGCTTGGACAGCAGGCAACAACGCTTTCCGGTGGGGAAGCGCAGCGCGTTAAGCTTGCAACAGAATTAAGTAAAATTGGCACCGGCAAAACAGTTTACGTGCTGGACGAACCGACTACAGGTCTGCATTTTGAGGACGTTAGAATTCTCCTGAACGTATTAAAAAAACTTGTAACAAAAGGTAATACCGTAATTGTAGTAGAGCACAACTTGGACGTAATTAAAGTTGCAGATCACATAATTGATCTTGGTCCTGGAGCCGGAGAATATGGGGGCAAAATTGTTGCCGAAGGAACCCCTGAAGAAATTTGCAAAATCAGAAAAAGCATTACAGGAAAATTTTTAAAGAAAGAATTATCAAGAAAATAAAGGTGTTTCATGAGTAAGTCTGTCAAAGAATTCAAAGCATACCGCACGGAAATGAACGATAAAATTCTGAATTCAGGATTTAGAGATTTTAATAAGTTCTTCGCACTCGATAACAAAGCATACGTTGATGGAGCTTTGAATGCAAAAGTAAAAGAATTGATGGGATTAGTTGCTTCTATGGTTTTAAGGTGTAACGACTGCATTCTGTATCACATAGACAGAGCCGCCGATGAAGGAGCAAACAGAAAAGAATTTTACGAATCGTTTAATATAGCTTTAGTTGTCGGCGGTTCAATTGTAATACCGCATTTAAGATTTGCAATGGATAAATTAGATGAGATTTTAACCGATGAAAAAGCAGAATAAAATTGTAATTATTCCCAAACAGATTGTTACCGCAAACGCAGAAATGGAAATTTACAGAGACAAAGCGCTCGTGATTTCTAACGGAGTTATTGAACAATTTGTAAGTAAAACTGAAGTTGGAAATATTACTGATGCAGAAATTTTTAGATTTGACAACTTCACGTTAATTCCCGGATTTGTTCAGACGCACGTGCATCTGTGTCAAACAATGTTCCGCGGACTCGCTGATGATTTAGAGTTACTCGATTGGCTTCAGCAAAAAATATTTGTATTCGAAAACCAACACAACTTCGATTCGTTGAAAGCCTCTGCAAAACTTGGGCTTTACGAATTCCAAAAAGGCGGCACCACAACAATTCTGGATATGGGCACGCTCCGTTTTCAGGAAGCAGTATTCGATGAGATAATAAATTCGAAGCAAAGAGGTTTTTCCGGAAAATGTATGATTGACGAAAATACTCTTCTGCCTTCGTTCAAAGAATCGTTTGATAGTGAAATTAGAAATACTATCAAACTCGCCGAGACTTATCATAATTCAAACAAGGGAAGAATCAAGTATGGTTTCGCTCCGAGATTTGTGCTCTCTTGTTCGGAAAAATTGTTGATTGACACTTTCGACATGCTAAATGATTTTGAAGGTTCATTGTATCACACTCATTCAGCGGAAAATTTAAACGAGATTGATGCCGTTAGAGAACTGCGCGGGAAAGAAAACATTGAATACTTTGACTCGATCGGAGTGCTTTCTGAAAACACAGTATTAGCGCACTGCGTACACGTAAATGATAAAGAAATAGAGCAGCTCGTCCAATCGCAAACAAGAGTAGCGCATTGCCCATCTTCGAATTTAAAACTAGGCTCTGGGATTGCAGATATCCCGCGTTTCTTGGATGAAAATATTTCAGTTTCTCTTGGAGCTGATGGCGCTCCGTGTAATAATAATTTGAGTATGTTTACAGAAATGCGTCTCGCTGCGTTGATTCAAAAACCGATTTACGGTCCAACTTCAATGGATGCAGAAACGGTCTTTCGTCTTGCAACTATTGAAGGAGCAAAAGCTCTTCATCTCGAAGACCAAGTAGGAAGCTTAGAAATTGGTAAAAAAGCCGACCTTGTGCTTCTGGATTTGGAGCAGCCAAGCAACTGTCTGATAGATGATAATAAAAATATTTACTCGGATATTGTTTATGCAAGCAGAGTTGATTCGGTGCGTGAAGTAATGATTGATGGCGATTGGGTAGTGAAGAATTCCGAAAGCTGCGTTTATGATGGAGAAGAAATAGTGAGGGACGCCAAAGCTGAGTTAACAAAATTACTGAAACGCATTGGAGCATAATGAAACTAATTTTTGCATCCGAGAATAAGGGAAAATTAAAAGAAGTTCTGCAGATTTTTTCTGATACAAATTTTGAGATCATTGCGTTGTCAGAATTTGGAGAAATTCAGGAAATAATTGAAGACGGCGAAACCTATTACGATAATGCATTAATAAAGGCGAAGTTCATTTTTGATTTATATGGAACACCAACCATTGCTGATGATTCGGGTTTATCGGTAGAACAATTAGGCGGAAAGCCAGGAGTGCACTCCGCAAGATTTGCCGGCGAGAACTGTACTTTCTCGGACAACAATAAAAAGCTGAAAAAAGAATTGAGTGTGTTCCCCAAACCGCATAACGCAAAATTCATTAGCTGCGCTTTATTTTATGATGGCAGTAAAATCATTAGTGAGATTGGCGAATTACCAGGGCAAATAATAAATGAGTTCAGAGGAAGTCACGGATTTGGCTATGACCCGATTTTTGTGCCGGATGGCTTCAACACTACCCTAGGCGAAATGAGCGTAGAGGAGAAAAATAAAATCAGTCACAGGGCAATTTCTTTTTCGAAATTAAAAAACAAATTGATCTCTTAATTACTTTTCGCCGATTACGACCTGTACAATTCCAAACGTAAGAGATTTTGTTTGTGAAGTCTTGAACCCGGCTTCCAATAATAGTTTTTCAAGATTGATATTTTTATCAAAATCCTGAACTGATTCGGGCAGATAGGTATATGCTTCTTGATCTTTTGAAATTAACTTTCCGATTAGAGGTAGAATTTTTGAGAAGTAGAAATTGTAACCTTTCTGCACTAAAAAATTTTTAGGCATTCTGAATTCCAGTATCGTTGCTTTTCCGCCTTCGCCTAAAACTCCATTAAAAGATTTAAAGCCTTCGAGAATATCGTAAAAATTCCTTACTCCGAATGCCACAGTGATATTTGAAAAACTATTTTCTTTAAACGGAAGCGTTTCTGCAACGGATTGAACGATGTTTCCCTTACTCCATGCGGCTTTCTGATTGAAGACTTCCAGCATATTTTTTGATAGGTCAACACCAACAATGGAATTCACATGCATCTTTTTAGCGGCAATTGCAAAATCACCTGTGCCGCAAGCTACATCTAAAAGTTTTGTCTCGGAGTTAATATTAGAAAGTTTTAACGCCTTCTTCCGCCAATAAAAATCTATTCCAGCGCTTAAAAAGTGATTTAGAAAATCGTACCGATTTGAGATAGAATCAAAAATTCGTTTTACTTGTTTTTTTTTGTCCATAATAATTTCAATGTCTTGAATAAAGTAAACCTATTCTGTAACTTCTTGATGTCAAAAAAGAGTTAAGGTATGGAAAAATACATAAAAGCAATAAGAGAGAAAATCTGCTCAATCTGTGTCGATTCTTCAGAAGAGGGTGAATGCACATTAACGAACCAGGAAATATGCGCAGTAGAAAATTATCTGCCGAAAATAATTGAGATAATTCACGGCTCGAATGGAGATAATTTCGATGAAATATATTCAAAATTGCGTGAAGACATTTGTGAAGAATGCTATGCAAAATCGGAAGACGGAGAATGCTATTTAAGAGAAGATAAAAACTGCTCATTGGATAGATACTTTCCTCTAATTATTGAGGTCGTTCAAAAAGTTGACGCCGGTAAACTTTAATTGGTGTATTCAAACGTTTCGCCGCCTCTAAATTTTTGCCAGTGATTATATAATTTTTTACCCGCCCACAATGTTAAGACCATAAAAAATAGTCCGCCTATCAAATCAACCACATAATGGTATCTTAAATAAACTGTCGAAAATATCAGTAGAGTTCCAACCGGAAGAAAAAAGTATCTCGTCCCAGTGCGGAATTTTACTGAAAGATACATCACAATTAAAGTCATCTGCGTATGACCGCTCGGGAAAACATCGCGCTGAACCACTTCGGCGGGATTTAATGTTCCGCTTGGAATTGACTCTCCCGCATTAACAAATTCTCTTAAATAATTAGTTAAGAACAAGCCGGGTATTTCGATATCGTTCAATTCGAAGTTGTGCAGTGTGAATCGCGGCCCGATTGCTGGAACAAGTATGTAGCCGATGTAGGAGAGTAAAAATCCAAATATTATTGAAAATACAGCAAAGTGAAAATCCGATTCCTTATGCTTAAGCAGCAAATTAATGCCGAGAATTATCGGCAGAAAAAAGAACGTGCCGTATACAATTTGAAGTAATTCTGTAAGAAATGGATTTGCAATTGAATAAAGAAAATGCGTTGGATCTGTTCCAAATAAAAATCTGTCAATTGCTATTAACGCCGCATCGTAATCTACTCCTCTGATCGGTTTGATCATGAAGTATAGTTCCTTGTAAGCCAAGACAATCAACGGAGCAATGTACCAGTAATGAAGCTGTTTCCAGAGTTCACCGTTTGATATCTGCGTCATGAACACAATGCCGGTTATCAACAGGATAACAACAGTATTGTATATAACAAAGTTTAACCAGTCACCAATTTTATCGTGATAAATGATATTTAAATGAGAAAGAAAAAGCGCAAAAACAATTATTACGGCATCGGTTGGGTTGAGATGCTTTAGAAAGGATTGTACTCTTTTCATTAAGGTACAATAAAAGTAGTTATTAAAGAGAGATAAATCAGCAAACCAAAAATATCGTTCATGGTTGTTACAAAGGGACCAGTAGCTATTGCTGGATCAGCGCCAAATTTCTTCATTAATATTGGAACAAAGGCTCCCAGCATTGTGGCGAAAATTATTATTATAAATAGGGAAATTGACAGCACCATGCTAAACATAAATTCTTCCTTAAAGATAAAATGCGTCGCAAGCATAAGAACAATTGCTAATCCCAATCCATTCAATAACGAAACTAAAAATTCTTTTGATAATTTCTTTAAACTTTTGTTAATCCAAAGCGAGCCGGAGCTTAATCCTCTTACCATAACAATTGCCGCTTGCGTTCCTGAACTGCCGCCCAATGCCATAACAATCGGAATAAAAGATGCAGCTACAATTACTTTTTCAATTGAAGCCTGAAACGAAGAAAGCACTGCTGCGCTTAACAGTTCTCCGACTAAAGAAACCAGCAGCCAAGGCATTCGTATCCTTGAAATTCTGAATGCACTGTCGCTTATTTCTTCCTCTTCGGAAAGACCCGCGAGCTTTTGCATATCCTCTGCAGCTTCTTCGTGAATAACGTCTACAACGTCATCGATTGTAATTCTGCCGAGCAATTTTTTATTATCATCAACAACGCCGATGGAAACAAGGTCATACTTCTCCATCAGATTTGCTACTTCTTCCTGATCTGCATTGGCATTTACGTAAATCAAATCATCGTCCATTATTGACGATATTTGAATATTGAGCGGATTAATAAGCAGCGATTTTAATTGAACTGTGCCGACTAATTCTTCATCAACTTCAGTAATATAAATATGATAAATATGCTCGAACTCCTCAGCGTTTTTTCTTACTTCAGCAATTGCCTCTTCGACTGTAGCAGTTGTATGAACAAAGACATAATCACTGTTCATGATACCGCCCGCTGTATCCTCCGGATATTTGAGCAGTTCTTTTACGTCTTCCGAATCTTCAACGTTTATATTATCCAAAACCTGTTCAGCAACAGATTCCGGTAAGTCGCTCACAATGTCAGTCGCGTCATCCGACTCAAGTTCATCAATAATGTCGGTTATTTTTTCCGTATCAATTTTCTTGAGAATTTTCTCGCGCAGATTCTCGTCGATCTCAATTAATACTTCGCCCGCAGTTTCAGTATCAAGTAAATTAAAGACGAAGCTGGCGTCATCAACTTTTAAGTAGTTTATAATTTCTGCAATATCGGCGGGGTGAAGGTCAGTAAGAATAATTAGGAGGCTTTCGGAAGCCTGTTCGTCAATGAGAACGGTGATGTTTTCTAATAGTTCATCATCAACTTTTATTACATCTCTAACGGTTCTAATTTCTTTATTTTCGCTCATTTATTTTACCGCTAATATACTTTGTAAGTTTTAAAAAATCGGGTAACTCTAATTCTTCTGCGCGCTTGGAAAGGTCTAAATCCACTCCCGTAAAAACGCTGGCAGCAAATATACTATTACTAAGAGAATTTTTTAAAGTTTTTCTTCTATTTCCAAAACATGCTTTTACGGTTTTTATAAATAAAGCTGTATCGACTTCGTCATCCAATTTCTTATTAAAGTAAAGATGAATTACTGCCGAGTTGACTTTTGGCCGCGGATAAAAAGCGTGCGGAGAAATTTGAAAGCAATATTTAGATTCGGCAAAATACTCAAGAATCACAGTTGGAATTCCATAATCCTTAGTCCTTGGTTTAGCGGTAATCCTTCGTGCAAATTCATCCTGTACCATAAAAACAACTTCATCAACCAGATGATGATGATCGATAATTTTAAATAGAATTGATGATGTAATATTATAGGGGATATTTCCCACAATTTTTGTAATGCCGGAACCGCGATCAAGCAACTCAGAAAAATCTTCTTTAAGTAAATCTTTATTAATGAAATTTACTTGAGGGAATTTTTCTTTTAAATCCTCAATTACGCGGTTATCTATTTCAACTGCCGTAAACATTTTTTTTATTGAATATAACCCCGCGGTTAAAGCCCCTGTCCCGGGTCCAATTTCAATTATCTTATCCGTTTCGGAAGGATTTATTTCCTGGACGATTTGATTTATGATGTTTGTATCTTGAATGTAATTTTGTCCGAACCGTTTCAAAGGCTTTGGATTTTTCATTTTACTCCCAACCCAAATTCATCTTTACTTTGATTTTAATATTCGACAACCATTTTAAAAATCATTATCTTGAATAACAACAAGTTTGCAATAATTAATAAAAAAGGAGGTCTCCCGTTGGCAAAAGAATTTATTATATCAGTTGATCTGGGCGGCACAAAAATTCTTACCGCTATGCTTAATAAAAATAAGGAAATAATTGAGAGAGTAAAATTAGCCACCGATATTTCGAAAGGGGCTGCAAACGTTGTTAAGAGTATTGCAGAATCGGTTAAACAGCTTCTTGAAAAGACCGGTAAAACTCAAAATGAAATTATAGCTATTTCAATGGGAGTGCCTGGAACCGTTGACCCGCATACGGGGATAATTGGGAACGCGCCGAATTTAGGGATAAGAAATTATAATATTAAGAATGCTCTTCAAAAGAATTTTCAGATTCCTGTGCTGATTGAAAATGATGTGAACCTTGCCGCATTGGGGATTAAGAAATTCGAATTCAACGATAATGTTAAAAACATGCTTGTGGTATTTGTTGGAACGGGGATAGGGGGCGCATTAATATTCGATGGTAAATTGTACAGAGGTTCTTCCTTCTTCGCGGGGGAAATTGGTCACATGAAGGTAACCGGCAAAGGTTCACTTTCCGGCAGCGCAACAAATTCTACATTTGAGTTGCTGGCAAGCAGAACCGCTATTGTTAAAGCGATTAGAAAAGATATCAGGGCTAAAAAGCGAAATGGTAAAGATTTTAGTAAAGCAAAAATTAAAAGTAAAGTTCTAGCCGCCGCGGTTAAGAAAAACGATAGAATTGTTACGAGGCATATTAATAATTCGTGCGAAATAATAGGCACAGTTTTGGGCAGCATAACAACACTTTTAAACATTGACACGATTGTTCTTGGCGGAGGAGTTTTGGAAGCGCTTAATAAATATATGATGCCGAAGATAAAGGCTGCTTATAAAAAGAGCGTACTGCCGGAACCGGGCAAAAAGGTAAAAATTGTTGCAACAAAACTTGGCGATGATGCCCCACTATACGGCGGAATTTCCTTAGCTGAGGAGTTCGCAAAAAAATTATAAAAATTGTTTTTCAATAGATTCTAGTTTCTCACTTTTTTCGGTCCATTTTGAATATACATTATTCAGATTGGACTTTATTTTATCGTACTCAAAGTTTTTTGCTTTAGCAAATTCAGGAATTGAAAATATTTTGGGATCGGATAATTCCTTTTCTAAATTATCTTTCAACGCTTCTAACCGTTCAATCTCCGCTTCAAGCTTTTCAATTACTTGCCGGATATTTTTTGTCGCTTTAAATCTGCTCTGTCTCAACTCAGCTTCAATTCGCCTAAGATCCTTCTTATCGACTTTTTTTCCCGAATTTGACTTTGCATTCCTTTCACTAAATCGGGAAGCGTCCGCTTTTTTCTCTAAATAATAATCAATGCCGCCATGCGTTAAATTCACATGGGTTTTATTTAGCTCCAAAACTTTATTTACAAGCGGTCTAATAAAATCAATATCATGCGAAACTATTATCAATGAACCTTTGAAATCCATTAACGCTTTATGAAGAATCTTTTTTGAATCATGATCCAGATGGTTAGTCGGTTCATCTAGAATAATTAAATTCGATTGACGCAAAAGAATTTTAGCTAAAGCCACTCTGCTTTTTTCGCCGCCTGAAAGCACGCCGATTTTTTTGAAAACATCGTCATCGGTGAACAGGAAAGAACCGAGCAATGCCCGCAATTTACCGGGAGTATAATCCGGTGCGCTTTCTGCAAGCGTATCTAAAATGTCCTTGCTCAAATCGAGAGTTTCTGTAACTTCCTGAGCGTAGTAAGAAATTAATACGTTCGTGCCAATTAAGATTTTCCCGGAATCGTAATTGGTTTTTTTTGCGAGTATTTTTGCAAAAGTTGTTTTTCCTGCGCCGTTCGGTCCAACAAAAGCAATTTTATCGCCTCGCTCAATTTGAAGATTTGCATTTTGAAAAACCAGATTTGCTCCGTAGGATTTAGAAACATTTTCTACTTCAACCTGTAGAGCGCTGCACTTTGGCGCATCGGGAAATTTTATATCTATATTCTTTTCAAAATCGGGCAGCTCTATCCGCTCAATTTTTTCTAATTGTTTTATTCTGCTTTGAACCTGTCTCGCTTTAGTTGCCTTATATCTAAATCTTTCAATAAAACTCTCTGTCGCTTTAATTACTCTTTCTTGATTTTTAAAATCGCTCAGTAATTGTCTGTCTCTTTCTTCTTTTAGTTTAAGATATTTATCGTAATTACCGTCGAAGAAAGTCAGCTTCGTATTAAAAATTTCCAGCGTTCGGGAAGTAAGCATATTTACGAAATACCTATCGTGGCTCACAATCATAAGTGCGCCATTGTAATTACTCAGGAAGTTTATAAGCCATTGGAGTGAATCAATGTCGAGATGATTGGTCGGTTCATCCAATAAAATTATATCGTGACTGCCTAAAAGAATTTTTGCAAGTTCAATTCTCATTTGCCAGCCGCCGGAAAATTGTTTTACCGGATTTCCAAATTTAGCTTCATCGAAGCCTAATCCCATTAAGATTTTTTCAATCCTCGAATCAACAGAATAATAATCCAATTCCTCTTTTTTGTGTGCAATTTCACCGAGTTTCAGAATTTTATCATTCCGCTGATCTACAGTGATATCAGCATTGTTTATTGTCTCGTGGATTTCTTCTTCAATTTTTTCTAATTCTATGATTTTAGTCATTGAGGATCTTACTTCATCGAAAAGAGATTTTATAGAAGTGTTTATAAATTCCTGAGGGAGAAATCCGATTGAAATTTTGTTTTGGCGGCTTATTGTGCCGGACGTTGGGCTTTCAACGCCATAAATAAGTTTTAGCAGCGCTGTTTTGCCGCAACCATTGGAGCCGACAAGAGCAATCTTATCGCCTTTATTTATTTTGAAACTAGCACAGTCAAATAAGTCTTCACCGGTATAGTGAATCGAGACATTAATAAAATCAATCATTCATCATCGTATATTATTTTCGTATCACGGCAACTTTAGTAGATGCCACATTATTCGCTTCTTCATCATAAGCAACAATTATATAAATTCCGGAAGCGACCAAATTATTGTTGCTATCTCTTCCATCCCAAAATGCAACTCTACCGCCTAGAGTTACTATGTCTCGAACAAGAGCGCCGCTTACGCTTAATATTTTCAAATAACTGTCAGCAATCAATCCATCGATAGATAGCCGGTTTTCACCCTCTCCAACAAGGAAAGGGTTAGGATAAACAAAAAGGTTTTTGAAATCTTTATCGGGGTTGATGAAAGCTGTTGTAACAGAAGCGCCGCCCTGATCTGTGCCGATGTAAACCGTTCCGCTTTTTTCATCGATGGCAATACTCTTTATATCATCAACCGGCAGCGGACTGTTTTTGCTGTCATACTGCGCAATCAATCTAGTTCCATCGGGAGACATTACAAAAACACCTTGCTTCGTTCCCACCCATTTTTGGTTTAGAGGATCAACTATTACCGCAGTTATTGTTTGCTGACGCAAACCAAATATACTTGTAATTGATGATTTTGGCGAAGTTGTATTCGGAATTATATTCATTCCTAAGGATGTGCCCACCCAAAGTTCGCCTCGTTTGTCAACCGCCATTGCTGTAATGATATCGGAGTTAAGTCCGTCAGCCGGTCTTACTAAACCCCAATCGTCATCGTTCAAATTATTCAGAGTTCCATTCTCGTTGAAATAATACAATCCTCTCGATCCGGTTGAAACCACGAACCATTTAGTGTCGTATTGGTCAATTACCATTCTTTCTGTTTCAT
>JAHJTX010000030.1 GCA_018829545.1 Bacteroidota bacterium
CCTTTTTTATTCTGTCGAACTCTTCTTTTGATATTTCTCCGCGTGCATAACGTTTATTTAGAATATCCAAAGCAGATTCGTTCGAATTTTGTTTGAAAATTTCAGACTGCTTTTGATTAGAAACTTTGTAAATTACATAAGCTATGGTGCCTATAATTATTAACCAAATAATCCAGCCGAAACCCATCATTCCAAAACCCATATCATGAAACATTGTCTACTCCTTTCTTTCTTAATAAAGGAGGGGAGAATTAAATCTCCCGCTTCCTTAAACATAATAATTACTTTTTATGATGTGAATCATGATCCGATTTTTTCATTGTCTTTGTGCTGTCGCTTTTCATCATTTCGTGGTTCACATAAAGAACCGTCCATATCAACAAAAAGAACACAGACCATATTAACCATACATATTGCATTATAAATTCTCCACTAAAACTAACATAAAGAATATTTTCTGAATCCGTCCCCTGTTTCCATTTTCCTAGCAAGAGAAGAGGGTGAGTAGGATGAGTTCCTGAACGATTGATAACCGCCTTGTATTCCGTTTTTAGATAAAATGATCTGCCAAAGTTGATTGCGTCTTGCTCTAAACGAACCTGCGGAAGAAAGAAGAAAATATTCCCACATTCTATAGAAATGCCCTTCGTATTTATCTTTTATTTTGTCCCAGTTGTTTTTGAAGTTGGCATACCAAACCATTAAAGTTTTGTCATAATCAATTCCGAAGTTGTGCAAATCTTCAATTACAAAAAGATTTTCTACAGCTCTACTAATTTGAGCGACTGAAGGAAGCATTCCGTTTGGAAAGATATATTTATGCGTCCACGGATCAATTGATTTTTCAGATTTAACATTCCCAATTGTATGAAGAAGAAATAAGCCATCATCTTTCAAGCATCTGTTTGCGGTTTCAAAATATATTCTGTAATTCTTATAGCCAACGTGTTCAATCATACCAACACTAACTATTCTATCGAATTTCTCCTTTACATCACGATAATCCTTCAGCCGGAATACAACGGGCAAACCTTCGCATAACTTTTTACCAAGTTCTACTTGCTCTTTTGAAACCGTAATTCCAACAACTTCTACTCTGTATTTTTCAGCAGAATATTTCCCGAATGCACCCCAGCCGCAGCCAATATCTAAAACCTTCATGCCCGGTTCGAGATAAAGTTTTTTACAAATAAGCTCTAACTTGTTTTCTTGAGCTTCATCTAAGCTGCTTGCATTATGCCAATATGCACAGCTATAATTCATTCTTTTATCAAGCATATTTTGAAAAAGATCATTGCCTAAATTATAGTGCTTTTCGCCTATAATGAATGCTCTCCGTTTCGATTGCAAATTGAAGACTCTTGCGGTAAAAAGTTTGAGCAGGATTGAAAACTTTCGCCGAATTTTTTCATCGAGTTTAGCGCTCAGGATTTTGTTAATCAGTTCGTCAACTTTTTCTGCATCCCACCAGCCGTACATATAAGATTCGCCTAAGCCAAGTTCACCTTCTGTAATGGCTCTTCTGAAAAATTCCTTATTGTGAACTTGAATATCCCAGGGAGCACTGCCGTTAATTTTCACACCGGCAAGTCCTAATATTTCTTCCGTTATTTTTTGATAATTGGCATTCATAACTTTCTCATTTTTCATACCAACTATGTTTTAACAACCGAATCGTCGCTACCGAAAGGATTCGGAACCTGTGAATCAGCTTCATGATCATTTTCCCAGCGGGTATTATCAGCACAATAACGGAACTTGTATTCTTTTCCCGCTTCAAGTATAACTGTTGTACTTAGATTACCATTCTTATCTTTTTTCAACGGTTCGGATTTCATATCCCAATTATTAAATTCTCCACACAAACAAATTGATTCAATTTTGGGATCAGCCGGTAGAGTGAATGTTACTTCACAAGTTTTTCCATCTATTGAATGTTTTTTCTCAATCATAGCAAACCTCACTAAATTTAAATTAAATATTAATGATGATGACCACTCTGGTTATCATCTTTTTTTACATACTTTACTGGCGCCTGTATAAACTTATCTTTGCAGGATGTGCTGCAGAAATAGTAAGTCTTCCCTTTGTAATCCGTTTTTCTGCTTTGGTCCCGCTTTGCGGGATAATTTCCATTCCGCATACAGGGTCGTATTCAATTTTTACCTCTTTGGTAATTTTTATTTTTGAAAAAACCAATTATTTTTCAAGTCCTATAATTCTATAAATAACCACTAACCAATTTATATTATTTCCTATGAGTCCGCTGCTAAAAGGCTATTTATTCAATTTTGAGAGAGAATATTAAACCGTTGAAACGGTTCGCAAATTCTCTAAGTTGTTATTAACCCACGACTTAAGTCGTGGGTTAATTCTGAATAAGTTGTACTTCTTTTAACCGTTTTAACGGTTTATTTGCTTTTTGGAGTAGACTCTCCTATAATTTAGTTCATCATATAGCATCAAAAAGTATTCCAAAAAATATTAAGCAGATATCCTCCTATTTCAATCGTATTTGTAAAAAAGGGTCAGTTTAGAATTATCGTTTCTTAAAAAATTTTAAAATAATTTAATTTACAAGATGTCAACTACTCTTCGTAATTTTGATTGAATCTCGAATGCAATATCGCTTAATGATTCGTTGCCGACTGCTTGCATAGAAGCAACCGGATCTACAGCCGCAATTTCAATTTGGTCTTCGGCTTGCTCAATTACTACTACATTACATGGAAGCATTGTTCCAATTTTGTCTTCGGCTTGCAGCGCTTTATAAGCAAAGGGTGGATTACAAGCGCCTAAAATTCTATACTTCTTAAAATCAACGTCGAGTTTCTTTTTTAATGTTTCTTTTACATCGATCTCGGTTAGTATCCCGAAACCTTCTTTTTTCAATTCGTCCGTCACTTTTTGAATAGCATCTTCGAAAGTCGAATTAATTGTTTTTGTGAAATAATAATTCATTTTGTTTCTCCTTTATTTTATGTAACCATGCTCTAAGTTTAAGATTGACTCTCTGTCATCAAATTGATTATTCCAAAGTTGATCGATTGAGAAAATCATTGCTAATTGAATTCTATGTTCGTTAACCGTTAAAAAATTGGTCAAATCTCCAGTATTTTTTTTGAATTGATATTGAATGCCGACATCAAAATTTTCACCTAATCTATAGAAAGAATTTGCTACAAACTGAATTTGCTTTGAATTA
>JAHJTX010000282.1 GCA_018829545.1 Bacteroidota bacterium
CCATAAAAAATGTAATGAAGAATATTTATAAATATATATCGAGCAAAAAATGAAAACATCAGCCAAACTAGTTTTAGTGCTTCTGACAATAAGCGTAAGTTTTATCGATGCGCAGTTGAAAGAGTTTGTTATTAAGGAACTTCCTAAAGAAGAAAAAACTCAGGTTATTGCAAGGCAGACTGATGAAGCGATTGTTACGATACATACAATTGTGAAGGGTTTGAGTTTCACTTCAAATACCGGAGGAATTGTTGAACAGAGAGGTTCGGATGCCGAGGGAAAATATCTTTTATTTGTGAAGCCCGAAAAGCAATTCATAACAGTTAAAGCTCTTGGATTTAAGGAAGAGAACATACGACTGACTTCAATAGAACCGCGAGGCAATTATCAATTTACCCTTCAGGAAAAAATACCGGAAATGGAGAAGGGAACGGGAAAGCTGAGCATTATAACAAATCCATCCCGTGCAGACGTTTCGATTGATGGGATTCCAGCGGGAAAGTCGCCGTACAATTCTCCGCAAATTACCGTTGGCTCAAAATTGATTGGACTTAGTCTGCTTGGTTATAGAGATACGACATTAGTAATAAATGTGGAGAAAGATAAAAACATCAGCCGCGTGATAAATTTGCTGCCGCAGTTTGATGTCGTAAAGTATAATTACGGAATTACTTCCATCGTTCCACTCGGCGGATTGATAGGCAGAGCTGCGTGAGAATCACTGAAAAATTAGTAATAATTAGATACGACTTAAACGGCGCTCCTGATGAAGATTACGAAGTTTCGCTGGTTATGAAAAGCAAGACCGATTCTAAAATTGAGCATACTCCAAAATTTATTTCCGGTGATATCGGCGAAGGAAAGTTTTACGGTAGAGACAGACAAATCGTTTGGAATTTTGATCAGGAGTTTGGGGGCGGATTAGATAATGATGACCTCTTCATTGAAATTACTGCTGAGGAAGTGGGCTGGGGATTTTGGGGATATTCATGGAGAGGAGGAATCGCTACGGCAATCGGAGCGGCAGCTTATATCCTCGTAACCGGGAAGACCGATCAACCAACCGGAGGAAGTATACCGCAACCGACGGCGCGACCGGGTGGGGAATAACAATTATTAGTAATGTGGAAATCCGGGGGTGGCTCGAAACGATTTATTTCGGAATCCCAATATGCTCTATAGATAGACCATCGCGGGTAGCTGGCGGAGAGATTATTTTGCATTACTTTTGAATGCCTGAATTCAAATAGGAGCGGTCACATTGTAAATTCTTTGATAATATTATTTAAGATATTTATTGGGGAAACTGATAAATTGTTAAACGAAATAAAATAGGGCTTAAAATGAAGTACAGAAAACTTGGAAATACTGACTTACATATTAGCGAAATCGGTTTCGGCGCGTGGGCAATCGGCGGACCCGCAATGGCGGGAAATATTCCAATTGGTTGGGGCGATGTAAACGATGTGGATTCTACAGAGGCATTAAAAGCGTCCTTTAATCTTGGCATAAACTTTTACGACACTGCAGATTTCTACGGGCTCGGTCATTCCGAAGAATTAATCGGGGAAGTCTTTGGGAATAGGAATGATGTAATTATTGCCACGAAAGTTGGTCACAGACTAAACGACGATCAATCAATTGCTCTCGATTATACAAAAGATCATATTTTGAAAGCCTGCGAAAAAAGTTTGAGCAGACTGAAACGGGATGCGATCGACTACTATCAACTTCACTCAGCTAAATTACAGCATCTCGAAAACGGAGAGTGCATCGAAGCAATGGAACAGCTTAAAAGAGAAGGTAAAATCCGCTACTGGGGTTTATCTTTAAATACGTTTAATCCATTTCCGGAGGCAGAGTTTTTGATTAAAAATATTTTTGGCGACGGATTTCAATTAGTTCTCAATGTAATCAATCAACGCGCCGTTCAACTGACGGAGAAAGCATCCAAAGCTGGTTACGGAATAATCGCTAGGATGCCGATTCAATTTGGATTGCTAACCGGGAAATTTAGTAGAGAAACAAAATTCGAAAAGAACGATCACCGTAAATTTAGGCTTACGCAAGAATTTTTAACGCAAGCATTGAGCGACCTCGAAGATTTGTGGCCGATTGCAGAAAAATATCAAATATCCAAAACCTCTTTGAGTTTGAGTTTTGTACTTAATCTTGCGGGTGTATCTACCGTTATACCGGGAATTAAAACTGCGCGGCAGGCAAAACTAAATACGGAAAAACTCATACAACTTGAAGACTCCGATATGGATTTTATTTATCAATTATATGCAGATAAGCTGTATAAACTTGTTGATGAGATGGAAAAGTTAGGATAGGTGGTTTTGAGATTTCTTCGACTACTTCGTAGTTGGCGGTCTCTTTCTGTTAGTGTTTAAAAACGTTCTACCCCTTCGGGGTCAGCGCCGTAGCTTTCAAATAATTTCATTGAATATATTCACATAATGCAACCTTCAAGGTTACGCATAGCCGTAAAGTTTGGGAGAGCTGAGCAACCGGACTGCAACGATAAGAAGTAATACAATATCTAAAATAATATGTTTAACGAGCCGCTGTATACCAGACCGGTACGTACAGTGGGGATAGAGGACAGTGAGTGAATTAATCACTTCCTACTCGATTCAACTACAATCTTCTCCAAACAATCTTATCTCCCACTTGGATATTATGCCTATCCGTGTAACCTGCGTTTACTTCAATAACATATATTGCCAACTTGGTAGAAGTATACGAATTTTCGTCAAATGGAATTGTTGACTTGCGTACTGTTACAACTTCATTATCTTTATTTACGAAAATCATATCAAGCGAAATTATTGTGTGCTGCATCCAGAACGACTGAATCCTTTCATACGGAAAAATAAAAAGCATTGCCTGATGCTCTTCCATCGATGTCCTGTATTTTAATCCGGTTGATAAAGCATCCTGATCTTCGGCAATTTCGATGTCAACTTTGGAGATAAATACATCTCCGGAATTAATAAATGTTAATTCCCCTTCCTTCTTAAAATCGAATGAACTCATGTTTCCTATTCCCGAAGTTGTGTTTTTTTTTGTGGTTCCAACAATAAATTTAGAATAAACCATAAAGGCAATTAACGAGGCAATTATCACACTTACAATAATTGTAACGCTATTCTTTCTCGTTTTTGATTTAGGCTGTTTCTTACGATTAGTCATTATATTCTGTAAATTATTTTTGTTAATTATATGTACATATTTATTTGAAGATAATTACTCAACACGAATTTACTACTATTTTTTTGAAAGAATATGACAAAAATACTTCTTGAAAGAACTCCAATTGAGTTGAGCGATTTGCAAATTAAAATGGTCAAATCCGGCTGGGGTTCTGAATCCGTCGATTCATCGGTTGTGGAAAAAATAACATATTTGTCCGATGGATTAAAAGTGAAAGGCTACTTAGCGTATCCGCTTGATACAGTTAAAACTTATCCATGCATAATTTGGTGCAGAGGCGGAATCGGTAATCGTGGAATGATAGATTCGTTCAATGCGAAGGGAATTTTCGGGCAGTTGGCGAGTTGGGGTTATGTTGTTTTTGCTCCACAGTACCGCGGCAATGACGGCGGAGAAGGCAGCGATGAATTTGACGGATTGGATTTTTCCAAGCTCGCACTTGATAGCGCCAACTGGAATATATGCGCCTCAAGGCACATGATTTGTTGGTTATACTTACGTTTCGGTAAATTTTTTGCATTAAATTCTAAAGCATATTTCCCACTTGTTTGGTGTTGGTTTACCAACTCAGCAACTTCTTGACCAAGTGCATTATAAATAATTAAACTCACAAAACTATTTTTCGGAATCTGATAACTTATTTGTGTTGTTGGATTAAATGGATTTGGATAGTTTGAATCAAGTGCATATTCTTTTATTATTTCATTTCCATTTTGTTCATCGTTATTTTTCCATAAACTTTGCCCCATCGTAGAGACAGTATTTGAATATGCTGAAGACTGGTCATATATATCAACAACCTGGACAGAATATCTTGCTGTTAAATCACCAAACTTTGTAATCATTACATTATTATCTGTATAAGGGTTACTTGCTGGATTAACATAACTTGCACCAAATCCCGACCCAAAGTCGTATTCTTTTTTAAGAACATAATGATCTAAAAATGAACCGCCTCCAGAGAACGACAATGTTGGATTATCGCCCCAGCTCCAGCTCCCGCTCATTGATATTGTTGGTGTTGAAGGTATTGGTGGTAAAATCAAATCAACATCAAATTTATTGTATATTAAAACCCTTGAGGCATAATTTTTTTCAATCTGTGTTAAATATGAACCGTTAATTATTAGATTATAGAATTCAATAATACTACCAATATTATTGTTTTGAATAATACTCATCATTTCAGTAAAACTTATTATTCTACTTGCAAGATCATCTCCATTGTCAGGCTCACTATAGTCATAGAAATCTAATAATACTGCTGCAGCCCATACTTCATTATGGCTGTTTGTTAAATTATCTGGATAAAAATACACACCATCACCATAACCAAGTTTTGCATTTTCAATATGAGGACGTGTAGGGGCAAAATTCACAGCATTATAATAGCCATCATTCATTATAAATTGTGAATAAGCCGTTGCCCAACCTTCACTCCACGCTAAACCTGTAGAATACAGCCCTAGAAAAGAATGCGAACCACCACTATTTGGAGCATGATAAGAATTTCGCCTATACATTGTAGTATGCCCAAATTCATGGAATACAACATCGGGATAATCTGCATTGTCATTTAAATCTCCGATAACAAGGTTAGAATTATAATTAGGATCTGAATATGCATTACTACCTGGACCTGGCCAGACTGCCTGTACTTGGCCTGGATCAAATGCAGTCCTAGTGAAGATTGTAGAAGTCATGAGCCAATCAAATATTTGGGCAGCACCTTTTCTGTAATCATCAATAATAAGATTAATGGTTGTATTAGTAGTTATATTATTTTGAGTAATACCCGTCCAACTGAAAGGAGCATCACCCAATACTGCTAAACCATTACCAACATAGAAATCTTGATAAAGTTCAACCGACATCCAAGAATTTATTGATTTGACTCTTAGAAAGAGTTCAAGGTCAGCATCACCATCGTCATGGGTAACTGTTATTGAAAAGTGGCCGGTTGAACTCGTAAGTTCAACCCATTCAAATGCTGAATAAGCCATATTTCCATCGTCTTCCCAAACAGCAACTTCTGCATAAGGTAATGGTTTTGTGTTACCATTACTATCTTCATAATAAATATACCCACTAACTGTAACAGTAATGGGAGCATTTGGAGCTTGTGGAGGGTTAACATTATTAATGATATGATTACCATATTTGTCTTTGACATATAGATTTTGAACGGTTCTGTCATTTTTTTTAATATTTGGCTTTACGCCAGTATCATTAGTTAATGGGATGCCAGTATAGGAATTTAATATGCCATCATTTTTTCCATTACTTTGAAAGTACTCATGTAATCTCCATATTTTTATCTGATTATTTTGAATATCTTCTAAAACAATTCTTGTACTAAAATACACATCAAAATTATCCTCTGATTTTGCCTTAACAAAAAATCCAGCATACTTATTGATTTGTTTTTCGTATCAATATATGATGAAATAATAGACCCTTTGTTTTTAAGTTTTATTTTATTTGGTTCAATATTAAAGTCAAGATTTTTATCCTTACCAACTAAACTATAATCTTTATTAGTATAATAATTTCCAGCATTCTCTTTTATTTCTATTGATATTTGTGATAAATTAGAATATGCATAAAACTGAAGTTTAATAACATCATTCTTATTAATAATATTATTGGGTATAACCAATTCACCAATTGTCTGATGATTTTTGTCTTGTGAAGAATACAAATTTGTGAAACTTTACAATTAAAGATTTTTTATATTCTGGGGAAGGAAATATCCGCTTTAGTAAATGAAGAAAAATCAACAGGGAGTTACACTGTAAAATTTAACGGAAGAAACCTGCCAAACGGAATTTATATTTACTCTCTTCGGGTAAACAATTTTGTTCTGAGCAAGGAGATGATTTTGCTGAGATAGAACAGGTTTATGCTAGTGACAACGGATTATTCGCTGAATCATTCGGCAAATTTGAACGGTGTTCTGTCACAATTTTAATAATAATAATAAGGTAAAAATGAATACAAAAATATTATTGGCTTCTAGTGCGGTTTTTTTAGGATTTCTTGGAATTATGTTTTCTTTTCTCCCACAAGAAATACTATTCTATGTTGAAATAAACTCTAATGGTATTGCTCCATTGTTCGTGCAAATTTTTGGCGCTCTTTACATTGCTTTTGCAATAATCAATTGGATGGTAAAAACCAGCTTAATTGGGGGAATTTATAATCGACCAATTGCAACGGGCAACTTTTTACATTTCTTAATGGGATCTCTTGCGTTAATAAAGGGAATTAGTGGAGTAGAATTTTCCCCCATCCTTATAGTTTTTTGTGTGCTCTATTCAATATTTGCAATTTTATTTGGCATTGTTTTATTTAGGCATCCGAAATAAATGGTAATAAATCTCCTCGCCGCAAGCAGCAGGATATTAACGGATGAGTCATTCCGGAATACTACCTTAGCAGAATCTCCGGAATCTATTCTTAGATTACCACCGCTGAGATGGCGGGCAAGCCCGCTAAAGTCTGCCTGTGATATACCGTACAAATTTTGATTTATCAATTCCAATTTCCTTTACTTTGCAGTAAATTTCTCACATACAATTACTAAAATGAATAATGCTTGAATCGAATATGAAAATACGTATTAAGTCATTGTCTACTCTTCTGTTCTGTTTGCTCATATCCATCAATCTTCTCGCGCAGAATAAACCGCGGATTTTTATAAACGAATTTCTTGCTTCAAATATTTCCACAAATCCCGACATGGTTGACTTCGGAGATTTTTCCGATTGGATTGAACTTTATAACGATGAGGATTCAGATTTCGATCTGGGCGGATACTATTTGACCGATGATTTTGCAATACTGAATAAATGGCAATTTCCTTCGAACACAATAATTCCCGCAAAGGAATTTTATTTAATTTGGGCTGATGATTTTAATGATGTGCCTGGCAATATTTATGAAAGGAATTGGTGGCCAGATGGAATTGAATTCACTACAAAATGGTGCCACACAAATTTTAAATTGAATAAAGACGGCGATGGAATTGGTTTATTCGATCAAGTCGGAAATATAATAGATTCGGTTTTCTTCACTGCTCAGGTTACAGATGTATCTTCCGGAAGACAGCCGGACGGAAGTAATAACTGGTTTTATTTCAGCGAACCAACGCCTTTAAATTCGAACACAAGCATCGGATTAAATTCGACAAACATTTCCGGCGATGTTAATTTTTCTTATGAGGGCGGATTCTATGAAAGCACCGTTCAAATTGAATTAACCTCAAGCTCTGGATTTGGGATAATACGTTACACAACAAATGGTTCCAAGCCGAATACTTTTTCCAAAATTTATTCTTCGCCGTTAGCAGTTGATGAAAATACCGTTTTTCGCGCGAGAGTTTTTGAGGAATGGAAGCTGCCTGGAATAACAACATCGAACTCATATTTTATTGGAGAAGAAAGAAATTTGCCCGCCGTTTCTTTGACAGCAGATCCTACTTTTTTACGGGACAGGCAGTTGGGTATTTATTTGAACTCATACAAAGAAAGGCAAATCCCCGTGAGTCTGGAATACTTTCCCTTGAATTCCGGTCGTGCATTTGCTATTGATGCCGGCGCGAGAATCGGGGGTGAAAACATTTACCGTTTCGCTCAAAAGCCGTTCAATATCGTTACTTCCTCGGATTACGGATATTCGCATATCGAATACAAAGTTTTTGATGATTTGCCTTTTCAGAAATACAAGCGGCTCTATTTACGAAACAGCGGCGATTCCACTGATTTTGTGAGTTTGATGACAGTTGCAAGAGAAGCCGATTTAAGAGATTCATCTTATTACGAATATGTAACATCAAGAATTGATATCCATGATTTGATGGACTTTGTGATTGTTCAGGATTACCTAGCAAATTCAAGCTGGGGGCACAACAGGGAAGTATGGCGTGATAACAAAACCGAAAATCTTTGGCATTGGGTATTGGTTGATATGGATAGAGGCTTTTACGCGGATAAAATCAGCGCAAACCAATTTGAGGATATTTATGATAATTTTGAACTCTTCAGAAAGTTATGCGCAAATACAAAATTTCAAAGCGAATTTCTTCAAAGATACGCTGAGCGTATGAATCATACTTTTGGCGCACAGAGAGTAATAGGTAAAATCGACAGTTTAAAATCTTTGATTCAGAATGAAATGCCGAATCACATTCAAAAATGGGGAACCTATATTGATTCACTAACCATTGATCTTTGGGGTGAAACACCGGGCGTTAGTTCCATCTCAAAGTGGAATTCGGAAGTCGAAGAGATGAAGGACTTTGCGTCGCAGCGGGCTATTTACGCGGAACAATATTTAAGTGAAAAGTTCGATCTTAATGGCAGAGCAAATTTAAAAATTACTTTTAACGTTCCAACTCAAGGCAAAGTTTCGGTAAATAGTTTTCCCGCAAATTGGAACGAGGATAATTTATTTTTTATGCATGTTCCGCTCTCCATTCAAGTTTACCCGCCACCCGGATACAAATTCAAGCAATGGAAGCAAATAAATTTATCCATTAATCTTACTCTATTCCCAGCCGGCTCTGTTTGGAAATACCGCGATGAAGCTTCCGCGCCGGACAATTCATGGAAGAATATCGATTATGATGATACTGCATGGAAATCCGGAAACGCGCAGTTTGGTTACGGTGATGGCGATGAAAACACGGTAATAAGTTACGGGGGCAATTCTCAGAATAAACACATTACTTCATATTATCGGCGTTCTTTCCAAGTTGAAAACCCGGCGCACGTAAAAGATCTAAAATTGAAATTGCTTCGCGATGACGGCGCAGTGGTATATTTGAACGGAAATGAAATTGTCCGATCCAATATGCCAGCAGGATCAGTTTCAAATACTACCCGCGCAGTTGCTGTTATCGGCGGCAATGAGGAATTGACCTTCTTTGAATTCACATTCGATAATTCAAATCTTGCTGCGGGAGAAAACGTAATTGCTGTTGAAGTTCATCAAGCGAATGCCACAAGTTCCAATCTCAGTTTCGATTTGAGTTTAAGCGCTAATCTCTATCAGCAGTCAACAATCGAAAATGTAATAGGGGCAGATCAAGCCATAAGTATTACAATCCCCGGCGATACTGAATTGATATCGGAATTTGAGGCAATAAATTCAAGTGAAGTGGCGCAGGTCATTAACGAACCGGTAACGCTTACCAAATCTAATTCACCATACTTTGTAACAAATGACGTAACAGTTGAGACGAATGGTATATTGACGATTGAGCCGGGAACGGAAATTTATTTTTCATCCGGCAAAGGGATTTTGGCAAAGGGAAAAGTTTTAATGACGGGAACCCAAACCGAACCCATTACATTAACTTCGTATTACCCAAACGATAAATGGGGCGCCCTCTGTTTTGATAGTAGTGCAGGAATTTCCTCAAATATTAATACTGTTGGTGAGGTATATCATCGCCGTAGTTTCCCCCAATAAATACTTATAGAATAAAATATACAAGTTATAAATACTCATTGCTTTTCTCTCAGTATCTATTTTATATAAGTGTTTTTTCTCAAGAAAGTGATATTTTACCTAAAATTTTTCCATTTTAGTTTTTATGATTCTCGGATAATATACCCAAAATAATTATATTTGGAGGGAAAAATAATTGTCGTTGAAAGGAAAAGTAGTTGACATTGAACAGGCGAAGTTTTACCTTCGGTACATATTGAAATAAGTAATGCA
>JAHJTX010000283.1 GCA_018829545.1 Bacteroidota bacterium
AGATAATACAACACAAATTTAGTAGATTGCTTCGGGATAAAACACCTCGCGATGACTGATCATTAATTGAAGATTATCACGGGAGATAAACGGATACCCCATTTAGTCTTAATTAAAAATCAAATTGAGTATTTTAAGACATAGCATTTCAAAATATTATACGGGCGGCCTTTTTTTGTAAATTTCCCAGAACATTGCGCTAAAATTCAAACCTTCGAGGTTTAAGTCCCATCTTGAGTAAAAACCTCGAAGGTTTAATGAAAAATTATTTGCAGAAGAAAGTATGTTTTAATTAAAAATCAAATTGAGTATTTTAGGACACAGCATTTCAAAATAAACAATGATATGAATCCCAGAGCAAACTCTGGACTCATATACCGCAGCAAGCTACGGGGAATTTACTCATCTTCTCGTCCGCCGAAGCGCGCGAAGGCGGATTAAACGGATCAACTCATGAAATATTTTATTACATGTCTGCTATTCATTACTTTGTCAACATCACATTTAGCGCAAAGTAAAATGGAAGAAGTAAAATCACTGCTTGAAGAAATGAAAATGAAATACGCGCCAGATAAAAGGGTTGCGTTATTTAGCTATGAAACAGAAGAAAGTGGGGAGAAAATTCTTGTGAAAGGAGAAACAAATATTCCCGAAGCATACGATGAATTAAAAAATTATGCCTCTGAAAATGAAGTTGTTGAATTATTATCTGAAATATTGCCCTCAGAAAAATTGGGCGAAAAAAAATACGGAATTGTTAATCTATCTGCGGCAAATATTAGATCCAAACCCGAGCATCCCGCAGAACTTGCTACACAGGCAATTATGGGCACGCCGGTTAAAGTCTTAAAATATTCCGGCGGATTCTATTTAGTTCAAACTCCTGATTTATACATCTCATGGATTGATGATGATGGAATTGCGCTCGTCACTAAAAATGAATTAATGGAATGGCTGCAATCCGAGAAAATTATATTTACATCTGAATATGGATTCTCTTATTCAAAAGCTGATGATGGCTCGCAAAGAGTTTCCGATTTAGTTATCGGGAATATGCTTAAGTATTTGGGAGATGAAGGTGAATTTTACAAAGTTGAGTATCCGGATGGGAAAAACGCATTCGTTAGAAAAAATAATGCTGCAAAGTATTCCGATTGGCTGAATTCGCTTGTCCCAAATGGGAGCAACGTAATAAAAACCGCGTTTTCCTTTATGGGAATACCATATTTGTGGGGTGGCACGTCTGCAAAGGGAATGGATTGCAGCGGATTTACGAAAACTGTCTATTTTTTGCATGGGATCATGCTCCAAAGAGATGCTTCACAACAAGTTTACACCGGTGAATTGGTAGATACAACAAATAATTTCGCAAATCTTGAAGTTGGAGATTTATTATTCTTTGGCAGAAAAGCGACTGAGGATAAAAAAGAGAAAGTTACACACGTTGCAATTTATATCGGCAATATGGATTATATTCATGCATCGGGCAGCGTAAAAGTTAATAGTCTCGATAAATCCAAAGATAATTTCAGTGAGTATAGGCTCAAATCGTTCATTAGAGCGAAGAGAATTTTGAATTCTATTGATAAGAATGGAATCTCCACACTGAAAAGTAATTTATTTTACAACGGAGAATTCTGATGAAAAAAAATAGAAGAGACTTTATTAAAATGTCAGGACTAATTGCCGGATCAACCTTGGTTGGCTTTAACACAAACCCTATTATTGCACAAAAACTAAGCGGAAAAAAAAATATGAATTCCTCAAAAATGAAATTGAGTTATAATCCTTATACTTTGGAATTAAAACACGTTTTTACGATTGCTACGAGTTCAAGAAAAACAACTCCGGTTATGCTTACAAAAATTGAGTATGAAGATTTTGTTGGTTACGGAGAAGCTTCAATGCCGCCTTATTTGGGCGAATCTCAAGAAAGCGCCGCAAAGTTTTTATCTAAAGTAAACCTTTCACAATTTAATGATCCACTTGATTTGGAGAATATTCTCAATTATGTTGACTCAATTGATTCAGGAAATGCAGCAGCTAAGGCGTCTGTTGATATTGCGCTGCACGATTTGGTCGGGAAATTGCTTAATAAACCGTGGCACAAAATCTGGGGATTTCCAAAAGATACAACTCCGTTCACATCATTCACAATTGGCATTGATACCGATGAAGTTGTTAAGCAAAAAGTCCATGAAGCTGAAGAGTACAAAATTCTAAAAGTAAAACTCGGCAGAGATACGGATAAGCAAATGATTGAAACGATTCGATCGGTTACTAAAAAACCATTGGTTGTTGACGTTAATCAAGGCTGGACCGATAAAGAATTTGCACTTGACATGATTTATTGGCTTAAGGAAAGAGGAATTGATTTTGTTGAGCAGCCTATGCCTAAAAATCAAATTGATGATATGGCTTGGTTGACGGAAAAGAGTCCGCTTCCAACTATTGCAGATGAAGCGCTTCAGAGAATTCCTGATGTTATAAAAGCATTCGGCGTTTATTCCGGTATAAATATAAAATTGATGAAATGCACAGGTATGCGGGAAGCGCATAAAATGTTAACCCTAGCAAAGTCATTGGGAATGAAGGTGATGCTTGGATGCATGACAGAAACTTCGTGCGCTATTTCTGCCGCGGCTCAACTTTCTTCAATGGTTGACTGGGCTGATCTTGATGGGAATTTGTTAATTAGTAACGATCCGTATGATGGAATAAAAGTAATTGAAGGTAAAGTTACTTTGAATGATTATCCCGGAATTGGATTGAAATAATATTTTCTGCTGTCCGAATAAATCTCTATTTTTACGTAAACAGCGTACGGCAGATTAATTGCAATATAATTTTTCTCCGCTGTTGAACTTTGTGAAGAAATCTGCTGTACAATAGTTTAGCCCAACTAAGCACTATCGTATACAGGAACTAAATGAAAAATATTTTCAATCTTCTTTCATATGCTATAATAATTTTGATTATCACTTCATGTCAAATTACAGGGAAGAAAGAAATTTTCATCCGAAGTAATCAGCATGGTTACCTACCGGATGATATTAAGTCTGCCGTTATTTTGTCAAATAGTGATCTCTCTTCAATGGAATATAAAATCCGTGATATTAAATCCAATAAAATTTCATTTAAGAACAAACTCAATTTATCTTCGGGCGCTTATGGTAAATTCAGTAATGTTTATTATATAGATTTTTCTCCGCTCACCGCAGCGGGCGAATACGAAATTGATATTGATGGAGTTACTTCATATAAATTCAAAATTGGGGATAAATTATATCAGGAAGTAGTTGATACCTTAATGCAGTTTTTTAGAGTTCAAAGATGCGGATTCACCAATCCACATTTTCACGACATTTGTCATAAATCCGATGCGCATTATATTATCGACGGAAAAGATACAATTAGAACGCCGATCGATTTAACCGGTGGCTGGCATGATGCAGGCGATTATATTAAATTTTTAAACACAACGGCATTCACGACTTATACATTATTATTTACGTATGAATTCAATCCACAAAAATTTAATTTTGATAACGATGGCAACGGAATACCGGATTTGCTTGATGAGGCAAAAATTGGCTTGGATTGGATGATGCGCGCAAATTATGAAAAATACAAATTTATTTCTCAAGTACAGGATATGAAGGATCATGACGTTGGCTGGCGGCTTCCTGAAAATGATCCTCTTGAATATAACAGACCTGCTTATGTTGGAAACGGTAAAAATATTGCGGGCATGTATATTGCGGCAATGTCAATCGCTTATAGGATTTGGAATAATGTTTTAAACTATCCTTCCTTTGCAGATAAGTGCTTAACATCCGCAGAAAATATTCTCTCAGTAATTAACTCATTTGATAATGTTGACAGCTCAGGTTCAGGAGTTTATTGGGATAAAAATTACGAAGGTAAATTAGCGCTGGGATATGTAGAGTATTATGAAATAACACAGCAGACAAAATATCTCGATCTAGCGAAGGAATACGCCTCAAAAATTGGATCGGAATATTGGTGGAGTTATGGGGATATTGCCGCTTACTCCCACTACAAAATTGCATTACGCGATACATCGTATACAAAATACATTGAAAACAATTTGGCGGCGTTCAAAAATAATTTATCTGCAAAAACATTCAACGAGGCAACCGAATACAGTTGGGGAACGAATCATACTCTTCTCGGTGCCGCTTTGCAGAACATTCTATGGAAAAGATTGACCGGCAGGAACGATTTCGATTCAGTATCGGTTTTCCAAAGAGATTTTGTTTTAGGAAGAAACGCTTGGGGAGTTTCATTTATTGAAGGAATTGGAACCAGATTTTCGAGGAAATTTCATCATCAAGTTGCAAAATTGAACGGAAAAAGGTTACCGGGTGGATTTGCCGCGGGACCGGTGAAAGCTGAATTCCTTAAAAACTTTGATATTAAGCGTGATAATTATGATCCATTTGTTAATTTTCAGACAGAAAACGCAGTTTATTATGATGATTGGAACGACTATATCACAAACGAACCCACAATTGTTGGAAATGCTACAGCGGTATTCGTAATGGGAAATTTTAAAAAGTAACGCGGATAGAAAATCCGTTAAAATGAACCAGTTTGAGAGGAATTCTCATTTTGAGATAGATCACAATTAAGTAAATGCCAATAAGTCATTTAATCAAAGTGATTTAAGGCACGCTATTTGATAAAAGTAAGGTTAAAGAATAAGGAAAGGTAAAAATATGAACCCCGGAGTAAGTTTAATAGCATCAGGATTTTCGCTAATCGATGAGAATTGGGGCGGAATTTATAGAGGTGGAAGTTATGTAATCGTTGGACCCAGAAAATCCGGCAGAACATTGATGGGATTGCAAATTGCTGCGGAGTCGGCAAAATCTTCTGAAATATGCCTCTATTTCACAAATATGCGTCCAAAGGATTTGATGATTCAAGCGGCTTCGCTGAATTTTGATATTCAATCCTCTATGAACAAGAATTTAATCATTGTGGTGCGCGTTGCTCCTCCTAATGAGATTTACGAAGTTCCTAATCCTGATGAGTACTTAGTTGAATACATGAACGATATTATTACAGTCGTTAATCAGTATAATCCTAGCAGAATCGTATTCGATGAACTAACGCAGTATGTTGGATTTCATAGTTTAGATAGACTTCACAACACTTTTCTTTCAACGTTGGAAACAATTGAAGAAAGGAATATTACAAGTTTCTTTATCGTTGGTGAACCGGCAACAGAAAGAGCGCAACAGTTAATAAATGTTATTTCCAGAAGTGTAACTGCAAATATATATTTGAAAAAACATGCTGAAAAAATTGATGGCAAATTTCACGGCGGAATGGTAGTAATTGTGCCTAATGTTGGTCATACGGAAGGTCAATTTTCGGCTCAGTATATAATTGAACCATATAAAGGAGTT
The DNA here is from genome assembly GCA_018829545.1 of Bacteroidota bacterium. Taxonomy (GTDB): domain Bacteria; phylum Bacteroidota; class Ignavibacteria; order Ignavibacteriales; family Melioribacteraceae; genus JAHJTX01. Next base: position 5,439 of record JAHJTX010000283.1, read on the forward strand.
ACAACTTTAACCGCAAAATTAAAAAGGGAATCGGAAGTGGAAAGCGCTGAACCGGTAAGTGGTCAAAGAAGCGCTGTATCTGCACCGGTTGATGCTGCTCCTCAGGTAAAAGATGCGAAACCAGAAACAACAGCCACGTTCAGCAATAATTATAACTTCACAGATTTTCAATTGATATTGAACAATCAGATTGCTCTTTTTAATAGTACGGGGCAGTCGTTCAATCTGGTCTCATTCAAATTAGACCCAGCGGCGCAGGTTAAAGGATTGCTTTCACTAAATCAGCTTCAAAACTCCTTTAGTTTGTCGGTTAGTAAAAAAGATAAAATTTGTACACAAGACAATAAAATATTGGTGTTGATAGTTAGAAGCACGCCAAATAGTTTATCGCAATTAGTGAAAAATCTGCGAAATAGTTTACCTAGCAAAGATGATCATTATTTCAAAGCTGTGTCAGAGTATATCAATTTATCAAATCTTGAAGTAAATGAGAATTACAACAATGCAGAAGATATGCTCAATCCTATACTTCAAGAAAGTAGTAATATAATTTATCAGCCAATTTTAGACTATGCATAGAAATGAAAACTTTATTTAAAATATTACTAGCGGTTCTATTACTTTCCGTTTCCATCAACGCTCAAAGAGGAGCGAAAGATGGATTAAAAAGAGAAGCACTGTCTCATATGAATGTCGGTCGATATGGCGAGGCAATTGATCTGTTTAACAAATATGTTTCTGCGAACGCTCAAGAAATTGATGGCTACATTTTAAGGGGACTGTGTTTTGAAAAACGCGGGCAGTATTGGGATGCAATTACAGATTTCAGAAAAGCAAAAAGACTGGATAATTCAAGCGTTGAAGCAATTACAAATTTAAATAGAGTAATTAGAATATTTCATCAAATACTTTACAAGAAAATTGAAGGACACGAAAGAGAGATCGCCATAAATCCAAGCAATCCTTTTAATTATTTAGAAATTGGTAAATCATACAGATATTTAGAGGAATGGCAGACTGCAGAGGTTTGGTACGATAGGTATTTAGTTTTAGACCCTAACGCCTCGGCAGACGAGATTATCCGCTACGCAGAAGTGTTAACTGAAAATAAGCATATATCAAAAGGCGAAAAAATATTACAAATTTGGGTAGACAAATACCCAAGTGATTGGAGACTGCTTAGTAGACTTGGCTGGTTTAGAATTTGGCTTGGAAAACATAAACAAGCCGAACCGGTTTTTGTGAAAGCATTATCAATTAAACCATTTTTTAAAGAAGCTCAGGATGGACTGGATATAGTTAAAAAAGAAGGCTATATGCGTCCCGACGTTGATGGATGGAGAGAATATCCAATCGATCGTTACATACGTATTTTAGCTTTAAATCCTGATGATGACGAAACGAGATTCACTTTGATTACCGAATTAAAAAAAGTGAACAGAGTTGAAGAAGCGTATCAAAATTTATTATTTCTTAAGAATAAATATGAAGGCACAGATAGATACGATCAATTGTATATCGAAATAACATCTTTAAGGCATGACATCAACTCCAGAAAACTTGCAGATAAGTTAAATGAGTTGGAAAGGGGAGGCGCAGATGTGCAATTAATAGTTTCTATTGCCCATACTTATGGCGATTTAGACAGGAACGATGAAGGTATCGATTTTGTAAATCATTATATAGATGCATTCTCTGAAAGCAGAGAATTGGTTCTAGTTCTAGCAAGATTGCACAGACAGAATAAAAATTACTTTGCCGCTGTCGAAATTTTACAAGAATTTGTAGAGAAAAATCCATATGACAAGGAAATTATTCTAACAATAGCAGATAGCTATGCAAGTGATTACGCTTTTGATGATGCAATAGCGATTTTGAAAAAGTATCTTGAGATATATCCTGAAAACCAAGAATTGGATGCAAGGTATAAGCTTGCAACTTATTCGGCATGGAATTACGATTGGGAAGATGCTCGAGATCAATTGAACATCTTATTGGAAAACGATCCCCAAAATATAAATTATAAACTGCTTCGCTCACAAATAATTGTTTGGACAGTAGAAACAGATAATTTTGACCTTGCAGATAAATATTTGAATGACATTCTAACAAAAGAACCAGACCACTTACTCGGTTTGATCTCAATGGCTTCTCTTAAAATATGGCAGAGAGATTTTGATACTGCTGCTGAAAAGATTGCTATTGCTAAAAAAGCGCACGGCGAGCGAGATGAGATAAATGAAGTTCAGAAATTTTATGATGGCAGAATTGCTCTAGAAGAAGAAAAGAAAAAATTGGATATTTTGAAACAGGCAGGTGATCGGTTAGAGGACGGCGATTGTGAAGGAGCACTTGAAGCTTATGATGAATATTTAGAGTTAGAGACTGAACCATCTAACCAAATATATATTGAGTACGCTAGTTTGAAACTCTGTATTAAAAAATTTGACGAAGCTTTATCGATATATGAAAGACTTCTCACCGAAGGACCATCTGTGGACGTAGAACTTGCAAGAGCCAAGGCGTATTTATGGTCCGGGGATTTTACATCTGCTCAAACAGAATTTGTAAAATTGCTTGAATCAGATCCCAAAAACACTGAGCTGATATTATTGCTCGCAGATTCATATTTTGGAAATCTTAGTTATTCTAAAGCGGTGAATCTCTATGAATCATATTTAGAAACCACTGTTGATACGAGTCAAAATTCTTTTGTTCGGTCCAGATTGAATGGAATGCCTCCTTACGGACTCTTTGGCGGTATTGCCGGAATATTCAATTATTTTATTCCATTTGGTTAT
>JAHJTX010000284.1 GCA_018829545.1 Bacteroidota bacterium
ATCATGTATTTCAGGATATTCCTCTTCGTGTTTCTTCTCGTATTCTTTATTTTCTTTTGTCTGGGTGTTCATGCCCCAATGTCCGCAATTCGGACATCTTGTACAAAATCCATTATAGATGAATGTCCCTACTATCAATAATATTACTGCAATAATTATCCAAATCATAGTTGTCTTTTTACAATGACCGCTAACGTCTCGCTATACGTATTGCGTATAGTGGGCTTTATGTTATATTTTTGTTCGTATACTGTGTAAAATAATTTATTATATATGAAGAGGCAAGAAATAGTTGAAAAATTCAACAAACAGATTAGAATTGAAAATTATTCTGAGCAAACTATAAAAAATTATTTGTCAGCTCTGATACTCATCCATGAAACAAATAATTGCAACAATTAGTTATTTGTACAAGAAAGTTTTTAATAATCCAATCCCCGAAGCATTAAATGTAAAATTTAGAAAACCAAGTACTTTGCCAACTGTTTTGTCAGCTAAAGAGATTTCTAAAATTCTGCAAGTAACAAAAAATATTAAACACAAAACCATTCTATTGTTAATTTACTCTGCGGGTTTACGTTTAGGGAAGTTACTTAATTTAAGAATTGGTGACATTGATTCCGAATCAATGAAGATCCATGTTAAACAAGGAAAGGGAAAGAAAGATAGATATGTGATGCTTTCTGAAAATATGCTGAAAATGTTAAGAGAATATTACAAAGTTTATAAGCCAAAAGAATTTATTATTGAAGGACAAAAGGGTGGTAAGTACAGTCCTAAAAGTGTTCAAAGTATTTTTAACGCTGCGTTAAAAAAAACCGGGATAAAAAAGAAAGCAACCGTTCATACTTTGCGCCATAGCTTTGCCACTCATCTTCTGGATGAAGGAACTGATATTCGTTATATTCAAGAATTATTAGGTCATAAACGATTGGCAACAACTCAAATTTATACTCACGTTTCATCATATTCCATAAATAAAATTAAAAGTCCCGCAGACCATCTAATTATAGAATAATTTTTTTACATCATTTGAACCAAAATAAAATACATGGCTTAATCCTCTCAGCCGGTCTTTCTGGCAGGATGGGGAAGTTTAAACCCTTGCTGCATTATAAAGGCAAATCCTTTATTCAGAATATTGTGTTTAAACTAAATTCAGTTTGGCTCGCTTATGCCATCGGGCATATATTTCTATCGCGTCCATGCATCAAACGAGTTAAACGGTAAGGAATTTGTGCAAGTTAAATAGAGTCAAATGACCATGCAGCAGCCTGTCCCAAAAGACGGGGTGCTGCAGAACTCTGGTTGTGTTACCCCATTACAGTGAGAGGATTAAAAATTCATTAAAAAGATAGACGTCTCATTCCGCCATACCGCGTTATAATGAGAAATCCTTTGAAGATTTTCATATATCCCCAACGTCTTTGGAAGATTGAAAAAAATGCAGATTTGCAAAAGCGCTTTTTTTTACTCAAGAATAATAATCGGAAGCTTGATGCTAATTATAGTTCCGGTTGGTTGATTATTTTCTACATTGATTTGCCCGCTCATTTTTTCAACTATTGATTTTACTAAAGCTAATCCGAGTCCATGCCCTTTAATTCCGCGTAGCTCTGTATCCTTTCCTCTGTAAAATCTATCGAATATTTTTGATTTTTCTTCTTCTCTTATTCCAATTCCGTTGTCGCGTACCGTGATAATAGCCGAATCCCCTTCAGCAACCGCTTGGAGTTCAATTTCGGGATTAGGCTGCGAAAACTTAATTGCGTTCTCAATAATATTTTGGACAACAAGCGAAAAGTAATCGGATCTGCCGCGGAGATAAATTTCGTCTTTTACATCGAAAACAAGAAAATTACTTGGATACAAAAGAAATATTTCGTCGTTAATTAATTTACTTAGATTGAAAACTGATTTTGTATCCACACACTGTTCGTAATCTTTGGCCATAATAAGCATACTCTTAACAATGCGTATCATTTGTTTTGTCTGTTCGTTAAGCACAACAAGAGTTTCCCTGTATTCCTCGGCGGTGTAATCTTTTTTTAATATATAATCCAATTCAGCATTTATTGCCGTAATCGGTGTCATCAGTTGATGCGAAGCATTATCGCTGAAATGTTCAATTTGATCGATTTGCCTTTCGAGCCGATCAAACAAATTATTAAGAGTAGATTTTAACTTTCCTAATTCGTCAGTTTTTTCAGAATCGTAAGTGATTCTTTTGCTGAGATTAGTTGCTGATATCTCGTCGGCTAAATCAATTATTCTATTTATAGGAGCCAAAGATTGTTTTACTAAAAAAGCACTTATAAGGAAAAAGATAATCAACGCAATTGGAAACGTGGATAAATTAAAGAGAATCATTTTATTAGTTATGGTGTTATGGCTTGTTTTAGGAGTTGATAATTGAATATATCCGACGTGCTCAAATTTATTTTCAAATAACTTGCCGTAACCAAACCGCATTGCATATCCACCGACTTCCATGTCATTAAAAATATATCCGTTAAAATTTTCCGGAATTACCTTTGGTATCTTGTTTCCCCATTTTTCAATGTTCGCACTTATTAAAATATTTTTCCCGCTCATATCATATACTTGTAAAAAGAACGGATTTTCGGTTAATTCGGTCAGATCACTTTCCAGAAATTCATTCGGGTTGAGGTAAGTAACTTCGCCGTTATTGTAAGTGAACGAATGCTTGATGTGTTCAAGTTCGTGCCCTATTCTTGCGTCCAAATCCTCATTAAAAAGATAGCCGACTTCAATCAATGTGAAAAGGTTAAATAGTATATAACTCCCAACCAAAACACCGGCAAGCCAAAAAGTGTTCCTTTTAACCGTTTTTGTGAAGATTGGTCTGGTTAAATTATTCCGAAATGAAAATATACCCTTCGCCATAAGCTGTCTTTATATATTTTTTGTTAGTATTTGCTTCTAATTTTTTTCTGAGATTTTTAACTGTTACTTCCACAATATTAGTTGTTGGTGAAAAAGGCAGTTTCCACACATCCTCCGATAACTGCTCCTTAGTTACAATGTTTCCTTTATTTTCCAGAAAAAATTTTAGTAGCTCAAATTCTTTCTCTGTTAGTTTAATTTCTTCATCGGGAGTTCGAAGATTTCTAGTTAGAAGATCGAGAACGTTATTGTCAAACTCAATTACCTTTAGTGTTGACTTATATCTTCTAATCACAGCCTGAATTCGAGCAAGAACTTCTTCAAAAGAAAAAGGTTTTGTGATGTAATCATCTGCGCCTAAATTCAGCGCTTGAATTTTATTTGAAATATCACTCAAGGCGGTTAAAAGAATAATAGGAGTTTCGTTTTTTGCTTCTCTTACGCGTTTGCAAACTTCAATTCCGCTTATTTTGGGAATTCGCCAATCCAATAAAATAGCATCGAACTCAGAATTTGATATGGCTTTTAAAGCATCTTCGCCATCGTAGCAAACTTGAGCTGAATAGCCCTCTGCAAGAAAATTCTTTTTTAAAGAATCCGCAATTTGAACCTCATCTTCAACTACAAGTATTTTCATTTTTTACTCGCAAAATTAACTCAAATTCCGGTTGCAATGTAGTGTAACAATCCTTCCAGAAAAAATGAAAAATTTTTCATAATTGTTTATTAGGTCTTATTATCCTATCACAGTATATTTTGATTGAAAAGTAAAATTAATATTGATTTTTAGAATAATATTTTTACCTAACAAACATATTTCACTTTCTTTGGAGGCTTCATGCTGAAAAAATTACTTGCTCTAGTCTTTTGTTTTGCAGTTGTATTCATGATGACTGCTCAAAACACAAAAGCCCAAAATTATGTTGGATCCAACACATGTAAAAATTGTCACAACAATGTGAACTCGGATCTCGGCTACAATATTTGGGAAGAATATTCAAAATCAGGACATCCTTACAAACTTAATGCCGTTAACGGCGCACCTCCGGTTTATCCGGCAAACACATCACCAGGCGTTCCAAATCCTCCGGCAGGAACACAATGGAGTGATTTTTCTTACGTGATTGGCGGTTACGGATGGAAAGCTAGATTCGTTAAACCGGACGGAAGAGTTTATACGCTTGACAACAATGCTCAATACAATCTTGTTGACCAAAGCTGGGTTGCTTATGAATTGGGAGTTGACAAAAAATATAATGAAGGATGTTTTAAATGCCATACAACAGGTTCATCCCCAGAAGGATCGTGGAACGGTGTCGCAGAAGATGCTTTAGGAACATTTAGCGAACCTGGAATTCGTTGCGAAGGATGCCACGGACCAGGCGGAGATCACGCGGTTAATCCTGTTAACGTAAAACTTCCAAATACAGGTGTTTTTTTGAGAGTTGGAAGATGCGGTGAGTGCCATCAAAGAGGCGGAACTACAAACGCAATACCAGCAAGCGGCGGTTACATTAAACATCACGAACAAATAAATGAAATGCGCGCTTCTGCACACGGCGATGGAATGGGCGGTGATTTGACATGTGCTTCATGTCATGACGCTCATATTGCACTACGTTATCCGGATGCTGCAGGAAGCGGATTAAAAGGAATTACAGTTAAGTGCCAAGATTGTCATGCCGATAAAGTTGCGTATGTTGGCGGAAAAGTTAAAAATATAGATTGCGTTGCCTGCCATATGGCTCCCGCAACAAAGTCAGCGGTTGGAGCACAAAAAGGTAACGGATGGCAGGGCGACGTTAAAACTCACATCATGAATATCAACACAGATGCAGTTACAAGAGATGCAATGTTCACAACTGACGGAAGCAAAGTTGCTCTGGATGCTAACGGACATGCTGCAGTAACATTAGACTTCGCATGTTTAAGATGCCATCAAGATAAAGACGTTAATTGGGCATCAACAAACGCAAAAGGAATTCACGATAAAGACGCTGTTGTTATTACTGCAAGTTATATCGGTTCGGATAAATGTAAACTTTGCCACGATAATGTGAATTCAAAATTAGGTTATAATATTTATGAAGAATATTCCAAAAGCGGTCACCCGTATAAATTAAATAAAGTTGAAGGCGCTGCTCCAGTTTATCCGGCAAACACTTCACCTGGCGTTCCAAATCCTCCTGCCGGAACTACTTGGAATGACTTCTCTTACGTTATTGGCGGTTACGGATGGAAAGCAAGATTCGTAAAACCTGACGGTAGAGTTTATACTTTGGATGCTAACGCTCAGTACAATTTAGAGAATCAGGGCTGGGTTGCTTATGAATTAGGCGTAGATAAAAAATATAATGAATCATGCTTTAAATGCCACACTACAGGTTCATCAACTGAAGGATCGTGGAATGGAGTCGCAGAAGATGCACTCGGAACATTCAGTGAACCAGGAATTCGTTGCGAAGGCTGTCACGGTCCTGGGAGCGAACACATGAGCAATCCAACTAATGTTAAACTGCCTTACAACGATTTCGCATTGCAAATTGAAAGATGCGGTGACTGCCATCAAAGAGGCGGAACAACAAACGCAATACCTGCAAAGGGCGGATACATTCAGCATCATGAACAAATTAACGAAATGCGCGCTTCTAAACACAGCGACGGTAAAGGCGGCGAATTAACATGCGCTAGCTGCCACGATGCGCACATTGCGGTTAGATACAAAGCTGCAGCCGGAGCAGGTCTTGTTGGCATAGTTAAAAAATGCCAAGACTGTCACTCTGATAAAAAAGCTTATGTTAACGGCAATTTGAAAAATCTTGATTGCGTTGCTTGCCATATGGCTCCTGCTGCTAAATCTGCTGTTGGAATGGTTGCCGGAAACGGTTTAAGAGGCGACGTTAAAGCTCATATTATGAATATTAACACAGCAGCTGTTGCTAAAGAAGCTATGTTTAACGAAGCCGGAACTGCAGTTGCGTTGGATGGCGATGGTTATGCAGCAGTTACTTTGGATTTTGCTTGCTTAAGATGCCATACTACTCAAACTCTTGATTGGGCTTCTGATTATGCAAAAGTAATTCATACTGATGGAATCGTTGGCGTTGAAGAATCAACTGAATTACCGGTTAAATATGCTCTCAATCAAAACTATCCAAACCCATTCAACCCAAGCACTACTATTTCTTTTAATCTTCCTAGCGCTGCTTCGGTAAAACTGAGTGTTTATAATATCACCGGGCAATTAATTTCTACTCTTGTTGATGATAGAATGCCTGGTGGAAATCATGTTGTTAAATTCGATGGTGGAAATCTTTCCAGCGGAATTTATTTCTATACACTTAGCACAGAACAATTTTCTCAATCCAGAAAAATGATTTTGATGAAATAATTCTGGAATTGCCCCTTTTATTAAAACCGTCCAATTGGACGGTTTTTTTTTGCGCTTACTGAATTGAACTTTCCAACCGAAATATTTGTAAAGGCATTACACAAATATTTTTCACAGAAAATTCACAAATGGGGTAATAATGGGCAAATTTATACAATATTCGGTTTTAATAACTCTTCTATTTTCGTTTTCATTTTTAGTGGGAAGAAGTTTTAGAGTGAATCAACTTCCAAACGGAAACGTAAAAAGCTGTGCTAATTGCCACGTAAGCGCAAGCGGTGGCGGGGCTAGAAACACTTTCGGCAGCGGGGTTGAAGCGGGGTTTTTAGATATTTCAGGAAACGTTAAATGGGGACCACAATTAGCAGCACTGGATTTTGACAATGATGGTTTTACAAATGGCGAGGAATTACAGGATCCCAATGGAGCCTGGGTTCAAGGGCAACCGGCGCCTGGCGATCCGACAAAAGTTACAAATCCCGGAAACTCTTCTGACTTTCCACCCGTTTCAGCGATTGATGATATGAACACATTGGCAAACGCATTTGAGTTGAAAAACAATTATCCGAATCCTTTTAATCCAACAACTACAATTATATTCTCAATCCCCATGGATTCGTTTGTTTCTCTGAGCGTTTATAATTCACTTGGTGAAAAAGTAAGGGATTTAGTTTCTAGCCAATATTCATCGGGTTCACATAAAACTGTTTGGAACGGAAGAGATAATACCGGCGCGCACGTAAACTCCGGAATGTATATTTATAAAATTGACGCAGGAGAATTTAGCCAAGCAAAACGTATGCTGCTGGTTAAGTAGTTATATCTTGTGTGATTATGTGCCTTTGTGGAATAGTGTTTTTCCCAATTTAACCACTTAGGCACTTAGGGCACGCAGAATCACTCAGTATTTGTCAATAGTACAATTCTTCTTTTTTGAAATAGAAACTCACTATTGCACACTCTTCGAGAGTAGTTTATAAATTCTTATATTTCGCTGCGCAAAAAATCAAAATGTTCGGAGGCATAATGTTTTCTAAATCCACATACGCATCAAGAAGAAATGAACTAAAGAAACTCGTTGAAAAAGGAATAATAATTTTCCTCGGTAATAACGAATCTCCCATGAACTATTCCGCAAATGCTTACAAGTTTAGACAGGATTCTAATTTCCTTTATTATTTTGGACTTGATAAAGATGGATTAAACGCAGCAATTGATTTGGACTCCGGCGAGGATATTTTGTTTGGAGAAGACAGATGCATCGATGATGTTGTTTGGATGGGACCCGAACAGCCTTTTAAAAATATGGCAGATTCCGTTGGAGTAGCTAAAATTTTGCCTCCGGATCAATTTAAGGCGTTTGTTGAAAATGCTGTTTCGAGCGGAAGAAGAGTTCACTTTCTACCGCAATATCGAGCCGAGCAAAAAATTGATCTTTTTAATTTGCTCGGAATTCATCCGGCTGTAATTAATAAATACGCATCTGTTGAATTCACTAAAGCAGTCGTTATACAGAGGTCTATAAAAACCGATGAGGAAATTACTCAGATAGAAAAAGCGCTTGATATAAGTTATGAAATGAACACAACAGCGATGAGACTTTCAAAAGCCGGAATGAAGGAAAAGGATATTTTTGGAATCGTTGAAGGCATTGCGCTCTCAAGAGGCAACGGGGTTTCATTCCCAATAATTTTTTCCGTTCGCGGCGAAACGCTTCATAACCACAACCATGAAAACATTATGAAGGACGGCGATTTATTAATTTTAGATTCCGGCGCAGAGTCCGAATTCCATTATGCAAGCGATATAACCAGAACTTTTCCAGTAAGCGGAAAATATTCCGGAGTTCAAAAAGATATTTATAATATTGTTCTTGAATCGCAATTAAAATCAATTTCATTAATTCAGCCCGGAAAATCATTTAAAGAAATTCATCTCGAATGCGCAAAGGTAATTGCAGAAGGATTAAAATCTGTCGGCTTACTAAAGGGCAATATGGATGATGCGGTCGCTCAAGGCGCTCATGCGTTGTTCTTTCCGCATGGATTGGGTCACATGCTTGGACTAGATGTTCACGACATGGAAGCGCTTGGTGAAAATTTAATCGGTTACGACGAATCAATAACCAGAAGCGAGCAATTCGGTTTAGCTTATTTAAGAATGGCTAAAAAATTGGAGCCCGGTTTTGTTGTAACGGTTGAAACAGGAATTTATTTTATTCCTCAACTAATTAAAAACTGGAACGCTGAAAACAAATTTGTAGAATTTATTAATTATGATGAACTTGAAAAGTTTTTAAATTTCGGCGGAATTAGAATAGAAGATGATGTTTTAGTTACTCAGAATGGAAATAGAGTTCTCGGCAAACCAATTCCTAAAACGGTGGATGATGTTGAATCCGCTTGCTCAAACTAATTTTCTGTTTAAAAATAATTAAGCTGCGGTTCATTAGTTCCGCAGCTACTTTAGTGCTGGAAATATTATGCTTCCTAAAAATTATCAAATCCTTCATAAGCGCCTGCTCGAAAAGTTCGAATCAAAAAATTTAATTCAAGATGAACTGCGTCTTCTTGCTTACGGTACTGATGCAAGTTTTTACCGCCTTATTCCCAAACTTGTTGTTTTAATAAATTCTGCGGAGGAAGTTATACATCTTCTTAATCATGCAAACCAATTGGATATTCCCGTTACTTTTAGAGCTGCCGGCACCAGTTTGTCTGGTCAATCTATTTCGGATTCTGTTTTGGCTGTTTTGGTGCATGGGTTCAAAAATTCTAGAGTCGATGACAACGGCAAAATAATTCAGCTTGAGCCCGGAGTAATTGGCTCGCACGCTAATAGAA
>JAHJTX010000285.1 GCA_018829545.1 Bacteroidota bacterium
GCTCATAAAAAGTAATATCTCAAAATTTGGTTGTGATTTTGCTTCATAGTGAATTTTATTTTTATACAAATGACCTTTTTAGATTCGGCTCATAAATATAAAATATTTTGAAGCAAATATTCTTGAAGATTTTAGCATAAGGAATAATCCGGCTTAAGATAAAATTTGAGTGTGAAGGGCAATCTCTTCCAATATTGATGTTACCTTCAAACAACGATTCAATCCGCCGGTGAAAACATTTGCCTGCCCTTTTATATGCACCTCAAACGCAAAGAACCGCCCTTCTTCATAACTACAGTTTATTGCTTTTATAAGCTGGGTTATCACTTCATCAAAAGAGTGCCAATCGTCGTTATAAAGAATAACTCTGAATGGGAGTTTTGTGCCCACCGATTCATCAATCTCTGTTTCTTCGTTGTACGAGGTTTGCTCTTGGTCCATACATCATCCATAATTTTCCGAAAGTAATTTATTTATATTCCTCTAAAAAAGAAAATAAGTTTACAATCCACTTTTATTTTTACAGTTAAGACGTTATTTTCGAACAGAGTTAATATGAATTAATGGAGGTATAATGAAAATAGCTGTTTGCGTTAGTCATGTTCCGGATACTGCAGCAAAGATAATGGTCGGAGCTGACGGAAAGAAAATAGACTCTAACGGTGTTGCTTTCGTGTTGAACCCATATGATGAATACGCAATTGAAGAAGCTCTAAAGTTAAAAGAAAAAACCGGCGGAGAAGTAATTGCAATAAGCGTTGGCGGCGAAGCAAATAAAGAATCTATCCGAAAAGCATTAGCAATGGGAATTGACAGCGCTGTGTTGTTAAGAGAAGATGATGACCGTGATTCAAGCGGTATTGCTACAGCTCTTGCAGATGAAATTAAGGCGCAAGAAATTGAATTAGTATTCTTCGGAAAGCAATCCGTAGATTTTGATAACTCTATCACCGGTCAATTAACGGCTGAAATTCTTGGTTACAACTGCGTTTCAGTTGCTGTTGCTTTTTCTCTTGAAGGAAATGAAATCACTGCAGAAAGAGAAATTGAGGGCGGAAGAGAAGTAATTAAAACAAGTCTGCCTGCAGTTATTACGGCGCAAAAAGGATTAAATGAACCGCGTTATGCATCGTTGAAAGGTATAATGTCTGCTAAGAAAAAAGTCATCGAAGAAAAAACTGCCGCACCATATATAAAGAATGTTGAGTTGATTTCAATGAAAAAACCTGCGTCAAAACAAGCGGGTAGAATTCTCGGGTCGGATGCTTCGGCAGTTCCCGAATTAGTTAATCTATTGAGAACAGAAGCAAAAGTTATTTAAGAGGAAAACATGGCAAATAATATTTTAGTTTTTATAGAACAACGAAATGGTCAAATAAAAAAGGCTTCGTACGAAGCGGCAAAAGTTGCCTCTGAATTAGCTCAAAAGCTAAACTGCGGTGTGCATGCAATTCTTTTAGGAAGCGCTGTCGCGGATGCAGCTAACGTTGGATTATACGGAATCAATAAAGTAACTTTCTTTCAAAATGAAAATTTATTGAATTACTCTTCCGCATATGCTGATATAGTCTCTCAATATGCTGCCGAGAATAATTTTAATATTCTGATTTTATCAAACACTTCTCTTGGAAAAGATATTGCTCCTAAATTAGCAATTAAAGCAAATGCAGGAATAGCGGTTGATTGTATTGATTTAAAAGTTGACGGAGAAGATATTGTTTTAACCCGCCCCGTGTATGCCGGCAAAGCGTTGATTGATGTAAAAATAACTTCTGAAAATAAAGTTATCACACTTAGACCCAATGTGTTCAATCCAGGCGAAGTAAATGGCGCTCCTGCCGAAATTGAAACAAAACCAATTGCAGAAGTAAGTGATAAATGCAGAGCGGTTGAAATTAAAAAAGCAGAAGGAAAAATTGACGTTGCCGAAGCAGATATAATCGTTTCCGGTGGACGCGGATTAAAAGCTCCCGAAAACTTTAAGATGATTGCTGATCTGGCTGATCTTTTAGGAGCCGCACAGGGCGCATCCAGAGCCGCTGTAGATGCAGGCTGGAGACCTCACAGTGAACAAGTTGGGCAGACAGGAAAAACTGTTTCGCCTTCTTTGTATATTGCCATCGGTATTTCAGGAGCTATTCAGCATATGGCAGGAATGCGTTCTTCAAAATATATAGTTGCAATTAATAAAGACAAAGATGCTCCTATTTTCCAGGTTGCAGATTACGGAATTGCGGGCGATGCTTTTGAAGTTGTTCCTGCATTAATTGAAGAAATTAAAAAAGTGAAAAGTGAATAGAACGTGATAAAAGTTCAAGTGGAAATATTAGGTTTGTCTTCAAGTCCCTCCGCTGGAGGGGCTTATGCCTTGCTTCTTAGAGAATCTTTCGGGACAAGAAGACTTCCTATAATAATCGGCGGATTTGAGGCTCAGGCAATAGCACTGGAATTAGAGGGAATAAAGCCGCCCCGTCCACTAACGCATGATTTACTGAAACAATTTGTTGATCACCTAAGCGTGAGTATTACTGAAGTAATAATAGATGAACTTCGCGACAATACTTTTTTTGCGAAAATTATTCTTGAAGTGGCTTCCCTTCAAAATGCTATTGATGCTCGTCCCAGCGATGCAATTGCTTTGGCGGTAAGAACCAACTCTCCTATTTATGTTGCAGAAAAAGTAATGGCAATAGCCAGCTTTGAACCAACAGGCGAGGAGAATGAAGATTATACGCAATCCGCTAAAAAAGGTAAACCTGAAAGCGCTCCACGTCCGCAAGCTGAAACTGAAGTAGCATCTCTGCATGACAAATTGCGTGAAGCAATTGATAAAGAAGATTACGAACGAGCGGCAAATTTGAGAGATAAAATCAATAAATTAAAAGGACAGTCCCCATCTAATTGAAAACAATCTTTCCTATCTCACATTCCAAGCACCTTTGCTTCGAACAATAATTTCTGAATAATTCCAACATGCCCTGCGATAGCATTGTCTTTTTTAAAAATTCAGGAGTTTTGAGACATTCTGCTACTTCACGAATGATTTTGTTATCGGATTTCTGCTGATAAATATTATAGATTTTTAAACATTTTCGTGATAGCTCTTCTTTACCAAAAATATCGAAGTACACAGAAAACACGGGTAGAATTACATTTATAACCAGTTCGTCGGCGCGCGATACGCCAATAAAATATTTAACCCCTTCTTTAGAAGGCTGATCGAATATGTAATGGTTTCTCCAATATCCATCAGATTTAATAACGAAAGATGATCTTAATATTCTTATCAGAACTTCAAGATTATTCACATCCTCAAATCTTTTAATAATCGTTTCAATTAAATTTTTGTGAATTATTGCATCAATAATTCTTACTCCGCCTGCTAAACGAACGGTGGGAAAATTTTGCGGACGCAGTTTAAAGAAATGCCAATCCGCTTCATTGAATGTTTGTCCATCGTAAATTCTGCTTAGATTTTCCCAATTTTCGGCAAGCCTTTTAGTATAAATTGAATATTCAGATTCAGGAAGATTAGACACATCGGGCATTAATCCGGATGCATTAAACAAAAGAGATTCAACCCTTTCTACAAATTCGCCGTCATTCCCAAGTTTTGTAAAAACATTAAAATTCACCGCTTGGGCAAGACTGAGCATTATCGATTTATTTTTTGAATATCCAAGAGCCTCAAAAATCATTTCATAAAAAAGTTGCTGCCATATAATTTTATCTTTGAAATCCTGAGGTTTAAATTCCCTGTTGTCGAAATCGCTTCTCATGTCGTATTTTATTACGGGTTCATGAATGCTTAGTTGATGCAGATAGGTAATTTCTTTTAGTCTTGCGAACACGCGCTCGCACTTTTTCTTAAACCGCTCAATGCCAAGCTTGGATACAAATTTTCTTTTTATATCATATTCTAGTTTATCGGCGGCAAATGAGCATTTAAGATTGCAGTTATTATTCAGCTTATTTTTTACGGTAGCATCTTGCGAATATTTGTAGTGAAAATCGGATTCAAGAAATCTTGAAAGGCAGATTGTTGGAACGCGCCTGCCATCCTTTGTGTAAACATAGTGCTGATTTTGTTTGTTGATGAGACTTGCGTGAAGAATTACTTTATTGTGCTTGCTATCTATGTTATGACCATGCAGTTTCCAATGCTCATACTCGCAATCAATTTCAATATCGCCCACATAAATCAAATTACCGATTCTTATTCTTGCGTTTTTAAAATCAGGGCCTGCCGTATCTTCGTTTTTTGAGCCGGCATCTAAAACTGTAATTTCATCACCGGTAAGCGTTTTTAATTTTTTTGTAAATGATTGAGATTGCCAGGCGCTATGAAGTTTATCTTCATAAATCTTCGGTGGGTTATTCATTTTCCCCTCTTCGTATTGTTCGTTTCACCTGCTCCCTCGATCATTGACAGACAAAAGTAAATTTATTTAATAACGTTTGCAACTGGGAATTAAATTATCATATTATTGAAATAAATGCAAAGCAATTATTTACACTACAAATTATTTTCAACCACTAAATTGTACTCGCTCAACTTTGCTGAAACTGCAGATTCGAATGATTCGCCGCTACCTGCGTATATTATTGCCCGGCTGATATTGACTAAAAATTTATTACTGCCTTCTTTGGCAAATATTTTTACGATCTCCTCTAAACTTCCTCCTTGAGCGCCAACACCCGGGAGAAGCACAAATAAGTCCTTCATTTTTGATACACTTCTTTCAAGTTCATTGGGATTATTTGCGCCGAATACTACCCCGCAGTTTTGAAACTGATTCCAAGAATTAATTTTTTCAATTACTTCTTCGTATAGAAATTTACCGTCTTTAAGAATAAGTTTTTCAAAATCTTGTGAACCTGGGTTCGATGTTAGAGCAAGAATAAAATGCAGTTTATCCTTATACAATAGAAAAGGCTGCATAGAATCAACCCCCATGTAGGGATTTAATGTACATGAATCAAAATTAAGATGATCGAATAATGCTGCTGCATACATCGCGGAAGTATTGCCGATATCTCCCCGTTTTGCATCGCCTATAGTAAGAATTTCTGCTGGAATAATTTCCAGAGTTTTTAGTAGACTGGTAAAACCCTTTGCGCCTTCCTTCTCGTAAAAAGCTAAATTCAATTTGTATGCCGCGGCTGAAACTTTTGTTGCTTCAATAATCCTACGATTGAATTCAAAAATTGGATCCTCACATTCCAGAAGGTGCTTTGGTATTTTGTTGAAATCAGTATCAAGCCCCACGCAAATATGCAGACCTAAATTTAATCTTCTTTCTAATTTTTCTTTCGAATTCATTTTTAACCGGTTAAACGTGATGTCTACGATTTCTATAAATATTTAAAATCATTCCAACCAAAATCATATTAACTAATAACGAGCTTCCGCCATAACTTAAAAATGGGAGTGGAATTCCTATCACAGGAGTAACTCCTAAATTCATTCCAATGTTTATTGAAAAATGGACAAAAAATAATGTCAGTATGCCTATCACTGTTATGTTGCCGTATTCATTACCCGCAATTGATGATAGGTTCATTATTCTAAGCAAGAAAATTGAGAATAAAAGCAAAACCAGCGAGGAACCTAAGAAACCGAATTCTTCTCCGATAACGCAGTAGATAAAATCTGTCCACTGCTCAGGAATAAATCGCAATTGAGTTTGGTTCCCTCCAAGAAATCCCTTCCCGAAAAATCCACCTGAACCAATTGCCACTTTAGCCTGCAGTGCATTGTATCCCGAACCTAATGGATCGGCAGAGGGATCAATAAACGAAAGTATTCTATTCTGTTGATGGGGTTTCAAGAACTTGAATAAAATATCAAAGATAAAACCGGCAGCTATATTAACTCCTAAAACTGTTGCATTAGTAAATAAGTTTCTCTTAAAATAGAACAATATGATAATTATAATTATGAGAACGGCAAGAAGAGAAGTTGTTCCGAACAAGGAAGCAAATATTGTAATTGGCGGTGTAATTACAATGAACAACCCAAACAAACTAATCCCGCTCCAGAATATCATTAAGAGAGTTATTACTGCAAATACAATTGCAGTTCCCAAATCAGGTTCGAGCAAAATCAAAATCATTGGAATAGCGCCGATTGAAATAGCAATAAAAAGATGACGGTAATTATTTATGTCACATCGCTTATCGGTCAGCCAATATGCAAGCGCTAGAATAGTTCCGATCTTTGCAAATTCAGATGGTTGGAAACCAATAAACCCAAAATCCAGCCAGCTTCTTGCGCCATAAACTGTTTTGCCGATTGCCAGCACAGATAGCAGCAACAAAATCGAAAAAATGTAAGTTGGAATTGCAAGAAGCCTAAATGTTCTCGCCGGCAGCATGAATATAAAAAACATTACCCATAACGAAGTTCCAACCCAAAAGGCCTGTCTGTTGAAATTACCGGCTGCAGTTGGATGATTATATGTAGAACTGAATATTGCAATCAGCCCCATCAATAATAAAATTAGTATGGGAATGAAAATCCAATAATCGAACTTATCCTGAATTTTATAGTTTATTTTCATCTGCTGCTTTGCTTTCCTCAGTAATTGCAAAATCCTGAGGTGTATTACTTGTGAGATATTTTTTTATTATTTCTTTAACTATTGGTGCGGCATGTGTACTTCCAAAGCCAACATTTTCTATGATTACAGCAATAGCAATTTTAGGGTCTTCATAAGGAGCAAAAGCAATAAAAAGCGCATGGTCTTCTCCGTGAGGATTTTGAACAGTCCCCGTTTTACCTGCAATCGCAATATCCTTATCTCGAATCCATGTTGCAGTTCCCTCACCATTAACAACTTTATACATTCCTTCGCGCACCAAATCCATATTCTTCTTCGAAATACTCGACCTTATTTCGGGAAATTCTATTTCAACATATTCGCCCTTTTCGTTAAAATAACCTTTAACGATGTGGGGCTTTTTAATAGTTCCGCCAGTGGCAATCATCGCCGTGTAATTAGCGAGTTGAAGAGGTGATGCAATCAATTCTCCCTGCCCGATTCCAAGACTGATGAAAAATCCTTCCGTCCACTTACCCTTCCCATAAACTCTATTATAGTATGCTAAATTGGGGAGGATACCGCTTGCCTCTTCTCCAATATCTATTCCTGTCTTATGTCCAAAACCAAATTCAGAGCCGTATTTATAAAGGTTTTCTATTCCAATTTTTGGCACAAGCGGATAAAAGAAAGAGTTGCATGATTTTTCAATTGCTTTAACTACGTTCACTCTTCCATGAATATGAGTGCATTTAAAAAATCTATTGCCAAATTGGTACCCGCCATTGCAAGTTATAGTAGTATTTTCATTTATAACTCCTTTTTCCAAAGCTGCAAGCGCTATCATCATTTTGAAAGTAGAACCGGGAGAATGGAATCCCATTGTTGCTCTGTTAAATAGTGGTTTATCCTCACGCTGGCTTAGTACGTTCCATAAATCAGTCGATGTAACAGAAGAAAAATCTGACAAGTCATAATTAGGTGAACTTACAAGTGCAAGGATGTCTCCACTCTTAGGATCCAAGGCAACCAGCGCGCCAATTTTTCCTACAAAAAGTTGTTCAGCTAATTTTTGAATTTCTCCATCAATGCTTAAAACTAAATCATTTCCCTTTTCAGGAAGAATATTTTTTCTCCCTTCCTCGTATGGCCCAATAAGTTTTTGCTTTGAATCAACAACCTGATATACAATACCTTTTTTACCACGTAAAACAGATTCGTAAGTTTTCTCTATTCCGTTAAACCCAATATAGTCGCCGCTCTCGTAATACCCTTTATCTTTCTTCAATTGAACGGCGTCAATTTCTTTTGTATAACCAAAAATATGCGCACCATTTATTCCAAACGGATAATCCCTCTGTAGTTCAACTCTGTATAAGACGCCATTAAGTGAATCTTGATTTTCTTCCAGCCACGCAATAAAACTGAACGGCGCATCTCTCTTGATTTTTCTAGGAAGGTGTTCCGAATATTTTTCATTCTTTTTAAATATTGCTGAAATATAGCCGGCATCTTCTCCAAGCATTTTTTCAATTACTTCATCGTGCTTTCTGTTGTAAAGCGAAGGCGTTATTTCAACCGTGTAAGCGGGTTTATTAGAGATGAGAAATTTAAAATTTCTATCGTAAAAAATGCCACGAGGAGGGTTATCTATTATTCCTTTTATACTGTTCTCATCAGACTTTTCCTCGTATACAGTCTGTTCAAGAATCTGCATTCTAAATAGTTGGAAAAAGAAAATAGTTATCACGCCGGTTATCAGAATAAATAGTATTCTTCTTCTTACTAAAGAACCGAGAACCGAATCGTTCATAATGAATCCCTCTTCTGTTTAATTAAAACAAGAGGTAAACTGATAGCGGCAGAAAACAGAGCAGGGAAAAAACCATATTCGAATAGAAGAAAGAAAACGCCTATCTTTATTCCGCCTACTCCGAATATCGTGTGGAAAAAAGAATCAATTGTTCCTGCGAGCAATATAATTGCGCTGAATGTAATGTTATTCAGATGGGATTCTTGTTCCGAATCTTTATAAAAATAACCAGCAATAAATGCTGCTAGTGTTTTAGAAAACATTCCGCTGCCCATTACGCCACCTGAAACCAAATCAAATATCAGACCCGATAAAAATCCGGCAACTGTGCCTTTTATCTGCCCTTCTTTCAGCGAGATGTAAACAACAAAAATTAATAATATGTCCGGATGAACGCTTCCAATGGAAAGGAAAGGAACAATCACAAGTTGGACTGAGCAGATGAGAATTAACGCTGCGAGATAAAATATGTATTTTATTCTAACCACTTAGTTAAGTCCCATTAAATTAAGTTTACTCTCGCCAAGTTTTTTATCCGGAACGATCTTAATAATAAAAACATTTTCAATGGATTTTAGATCCACGAATGGTTCAATAACAATATTTGTGAGCACGCCATATATGTTTGATTCTATCTTTGAAACAAGACCTACCGGAATTGATGGCGGGAAAATAGTGCTGAAATCAGAAGTTACAACTCTATCCCCAATCTGAATATCCAATGTAGTTGCAGTATTTTTCATAACAAGCTTATTTCCATCCCAATTAACGAGTCCGTTAATATTTGTTCTCTGAATTGAACAAGCCATTTTAAGATTACTATTTTTAATATTTTTTACAACAGAAAAATCACTCGACGTCTCACTCACAATGCCGATCAAACCGTTCTCATTAATAACCGGCATTCCTGTTTTTATGCTGTCACTATTTCCTTTATTTACAATAAAATTGCCCTGCGTGGTGGAGGCAAGTTTTGAAATTATTTCTGCAGTTATTAAATCAACACCTGTGGAATCTTTATGCTCGAGCAGTCTTCTTAGTTCGCTGTTTTCTAATCCGTATTTTCTTAAGAGATTTATTTGAAGCATTAATTCGGCGTTTAGTTTTTGCAGTCTTTCAACATCTTCATTGTCTTTAAATAAATTTGTAAATGAGTGAAAAGAAGAGTTAATTACCGCAAAAGCTCCGAACGAATAGGAACGTAATTCTTTAATTTTTGGATGGTTGTTTAATGGGAGTATAGTCAGGCTAATAACGAGCAATAAAACCAGAACTATATATTCTCGATAATTCTTGAAAAAATTTCTCAAAAATCTCTTCATCAGTAACTTCTTTTACGAATAAATACCTTAGAAAATTGGTTGATATTTTCAATACATTTTCCTGCGCCGCGCACAACAGCAGTTAGAGGATCATCCGCCACATGAACAGGAAGGTTTGTTTCCATTCTTAATCTTTCATCTAACCCTTTTAACAAAGCGCCTCCTCCGGTAAGCATTACGCCTCTATCCAAAATATCCGCCGATAACTCAGGCGGCGTTCTCTCAAGAGTTTGCTTAACAGCATCAACTATTTGTGTAATATTTTCGTTTAGCGCCTCGCGTATTTCAACCGAACTAACTTCAGCCGTTTTAGGAATACCGCCAACAAGATCGCGGCCTTTAACTTGAATTGTAACTTCTTCCTTTAATGGAACTGCCGAACCTACTTCGCATTTAATTGATTCAGCGGTTCTTTCACCAACTAGAAGATTGTAATTCTTCTTAAAGAATTGCATGATAGCATTATTCATTTCGTCGCCCGCAATTCTAATAGATTCCTCATTAACAATACCGGCAAGCGCAATCACAGCAATTTCTGTAGTTCCTCCGCCGATATCAATAATCATACAGCCAACCGGTTTTTCAACGTCAATTCCAATTCCAATCGCAGCAGCCATGGGTTCGGCTATTAAATGAACTTCCTTTGCGCCAGCGTGTTCTGCGCTATCGCGTACCGCTCTTTTTTCAACTTCCGTAACTCCCGATGGAATTGCAACAATTATTCTTTTACTCGAAATTGTATTACCGCTTACTTTTTTTATGAACGCTCGGATCATTCCCTCTGCAATTTCAAAATCGGCAATCACACCATCGCGCATAGGTCTAGAGACTCTGATCTCACGGTGTTCCCTTCCCTGCATCGCTTTTGCTTCGTTACCAAGAGCAATAATTTTTTTCGTGTTCCTATCGTAAGCCACAATTGAAGGTTCATTTAGAACAATGCCTTTACCCTTTACATAAATTAGTGTGTTAGCAGTTCCTAAATCAATTGCAATATCGGTTGAAAAGAAGTCAAAAATTCCCATGTCTACCTTAGTGTTTAAAGTTTCTAATTCCGGTGAATATCATCGAAATATTATTATTATCTGCCGCTTCAATAACTTCATTATCACGAACTGAGCCGCCAGGTTGAATAATGCATGTAATTCCATTTTGTGCAATTTCAATAACTCCGTCCGCAAAAGGGAAAAATGCGTCCGACGCTGCAACAGCGCCAGTTAAATCATGTCCGTGCTCAAGCGCCTTTGATGAAGCAATTTTAACGGAATCTATTCTTGACATTTGCCCTGCACCAATGCCAATTGCCTTTTTGTCTTTTACAAAAATAATTGCATTGGATTTAGTGTGTTTGCAAATTATCCATGCAAATTTAATATCATTTAATTCATTTTGGTTAAATTTTCTTTTGCTTACTAATTTAATCAAATCATCAGAAAGAGTGGAGTTATCTCTATCTTGCAAAATGATTCCGCCTGGAATGCTTTTTAAATCCTGACCGCTTGCCAAACTAGTTGCATTAATTTTTAGAAGTCTTCTATTTTTTTTCTTTTTTAATAATTCAAGCGCTTCTGCATCAAAAACCGTTGCAGCCACTATCTCGAGAAAAATTTCGTTTAGTTTTTCGGCAGTCGCTAAATCTACTGTTCCGTTAAATGCAACTATTCCGCCAAAAGCAGAAATCGGATCGCACGATAGAGCTTCCGTATAAGAATCGTATACATTTCCTTTGGAAGCGGCACCGCAAGGATTCGTGTGTTTTACGATTGCGCTGGAATTATTCTCAAGTTCAAGTACCAAATTAACGGCAGCAGTGAGATCGATTATATTATTATATGATAATTCTTTTCCGTGAAGCGTTTCGAAATGACTGCTGAAATCTCCATACAAATCAGCTTTCTGATGCGGATTTTCTCCATAGCGAAGTGCGCCGCCCGGTTTTAGATTAATTCTCAGCGCCTTTTCAAAAGGAGTAAATTCAGTTTCAAAAAAGTCTGCAATTAACGAATCATATTTTGCGGTGTGTGCAAACGCCTCAGCCGCAAGTTTTTCGCGGGTTGATTTTAGAATTTCACCATTTGCATTTAATTCGGATATAGCATTGTTGTATTGTTCAGGATTTGTGTATACCGCAACGTATTTATGATTTTTTGCAGCCGCTCGAATCAGGCTCGGTCCGCCGATATCAATATTCTCAATCTTTGTGTCAAAGTCTATGTCCTCACGATTCACAACTTCCGGAAACGGATATAGATTAACACATACAATATCGATTGGGAAAATTTCATTCTCGGTAGATTCTTTCTGATCCGCAGCGTTATCTCTTCTCATTAAAATTCCGCCTAGAATTTTAGGATGAAGAGTTTTAACCCTTCCGGAAAATATTTCTGGGAAGCCGGTTAATTCACTAATTTCAATACAGTTCGTTCCACTCTCTTTAATAATTTTTGCGGTATTTCCGGTGGCAATTATTTCATAGCCCAACCCGGTTAATTCTCCGGCAAATTCAGCAATTCCCTTCTTATCAGAAACACTCAAGAGAGCGAATTTTTTCAATCTTTCTCCAAGATCAATTAACTAAACAAACTCTATTATTTGCTATTCTAATTTTATTTCTCGCAATTCGATCAACGACCATCGGCAGCAATTTGTGTTCTTCCTTCAGAACTAATTCGGCAATCTCTCGCGGTGAACAAGCAAAAGAAATATCAACAGCTTTTTGAGCAATAATTATTCCCTTGTCATAATCAGAATTAACGAAATGAACAGTGACACCGCTTACTTTACAAGATTTTTCGAAAACAGCTTGATGAACATTCATTCCATACATTCCGAAACCGCCAAATGAAGGAAGCAAGGCGGGATGAATATTAATAATTTTATTTTCGAACTTGTCTACAAATTTTTCGGGAATCTTTTTCAAGAATCCTGCAAGAACAATTAAATCAATGTTATTGTTTACTAAATAATCACTTAGCTCATCGTATGTTGAACAAGAATTACGATTTGCTTCACTCACACAAATTTTCTTTATTCCAAACTTTTCAGCAATCTCAAATGCGGAACAATCGACTTTATTACTTACAACAACATCAACTCGATAAGAATTTCGGTATTTATCTGTGGAATCGATTAACGATAATAAATTTGAGCCTTTACCTGAAACAAAAACAGCTATTTTTAGCATCTTTTTCAACAAATTTCGTGCAAAATTACCTATTTGAGTTCTAATAAGCAATTAGCACAAAAAATTAGAAAAACTAATTACTCTTCTTTAGAGATTTTGAGAGCCTATTTAATTTTGCTTGTAGTTTATCTTTGAAAATACCTTGATTTGATTCAACAGCCTTTTCGTGAAAATCCCGTGCAAGTGCATGATATTTTATTCCGTTGTATGACTTTGCAAGCAGGTAGTAAATTTCTGCTTTGTATACACTTTCATTAAGTTCTTTTGAATCGACATAACTGAGCAGCAAACTCAAAACGGTTTCGTGCTTTCTTAAATAAGAATTGGCATCTGCAAGAAGCAGATTATACCTTAAACTATCCGGTTGGCTTAGCTCTCTTTCAGTTTTACTTAAAAAATTAATGCAGTCAGAATATTTTCTGTTTGCGATGTAATTCTCTGCAGTAATAAAATCGAAACTAAGCTCGTTAAAAGGCGTATTAAATATTTTTTCACTTTCAATTTTCGCGTAAATATCATCGTTGATATCCAAATTTCCGTTTCGAGCGAGAAGCAGATATTTTTTATATTCCAACTCACTGCCGAGGAAATAATGGCAGATAGCAATTCTATAATTTGAAATTCCCGAGTAGTCTATTGTAGCAGAAAGCGAATTGAATATTTCGAAATTGGAAAGCGCCTTTTCAAATTGATTCCGGCGGAAATAAATTTCTCCAAGCAAGAAATAAGAGAAAGCATTTATCTGTGAAAACTTTGGATGATTTATTGAAATTACTTTAACTAACTTTTGTTCGGCTTTGGCGAGATTATGTTTTTCAATCAGCACAAGTGCTAACTGATATTGAAACAAAGCATTATTCGGAAATTCCTCGATGATAGAGTTTAAATTAGCTTCCGCTTTTGGGTAATCCGCTAAGTATTCTAGCTGAACTTTTGAAAGATGAAATTTTGCCTCAACCTGACTTTCAATTCCCTCAACGGAACACTTCTGCAAATATTCAAGAGCTTTATCTTTATCGCCGGATAAACCCGAAATCTCCAGCGCCCACTTAAATATTCCAGGAACGAAACTGAGCGCGTACTTAAATACGCCAAGAGCAAAGTAAGCGTCAACGTTTTTGGGATTTAGTTCCAATACTTTTTCGAAATAAGAAACCGAAGATCTTGAAGCCCAAAATGCATCCAGACTTTCACCTTTAGCGGCAGATGCCATAGCTCTTAGCATGTGAATATTTCCCATCATACTAAGGAGTTTTTGACTTGATGGTTCATCCTCTAATAAAGCTTTGCACTTATCTTCAGCCATATTCGAGTAAGTGAAGAATATTTGATAATCCTCTTCCTGCTGGCTCCCAAGATAAAACCACAAGTGGTTCTGCGAGAGATAATGATAAGCTGCCGGCTGGTTTGGCTTTAATTCAAGCGCAGATAAAAATATTTTTTCCGCTTGTGCAAAATTGAAATTATAAACTTGCTTAATTCCTCTCTCTATTGTTCTTTCATAATTTCTCTGCCCATAAATCGACACAACACCGAGTAAGATTAAAATAATAGTTTTTCGCATATAACCTAAGAATTAGATTTAGAATACTTTAGCGCAGCTTTTACAAATTCTCTGAATAATGGATGTGCTTTAATCGCGCGTGATTTCAATTCCGGATGAAACTGGCATCCCACAAACCACGGATGATTTTTCAATTCAATCATTTCAACCAAATCATTTTCGGGCGAAACGCCGCTGATTGTGAGTCCTTTTTCTTCCAAGACACTAATAAAATTATTGTTCACTTCGTAGCGGTGACGGTGGCGCTCGGAAATTTTTTCTTTTCGGTAAGCGGCAAAGGCTTTTGTTCCTTTTTTAAGAACGCATGGATAAGCTCCGAGCCGCATGGATCCGCCTTTCAATTTTACTTTTAATTGTTCAGGCATGATGTGAATAACGCTGAATTTATTCCGTACAAACTCGGAAGAATTTGCTTTGCTAATATCACACACATTTCTTGCGTACTCAATTACAGCGCATTGCATACCAAGACAGATACCAAAGAACGGAATATTATTCTCACGAACAAATTTTATTGTTTCAATTTTTCCTTCAATTCCTCTTTCCCCGAAACCTCCCGGAACGAGCACACCATGGAAACCGGATAAAATTTCTTTCGCGTTTTTAGCCGTGATGCTTTCTGTATTTAGATAAACTGCGCTCACCCGAACGTCATTTTCTGCGCCGGCATGGATGAACGATTCAGAAATACTTTTGTATGCGTCAAGATAATCAGTATACTTTCCGCAGACAGCAATACTCACAACTTCCTTCGATTCCTTGATTTTATTGACGAAAGTGCGCCACTTTTCAAAATCGCCATTTATATCTGGGAGTTTTAATCTCGCTAAAACTAACCGATCAAAATTCTGTTCATGCAAAGCCAGGGGCACTTCATAAATTGATTCGCAATTATAAGCCGAGATAACAGAATCCGAATTTACGTTGCAGAACAAAGCAATTTTTTCTCGCAGAGGTTTTGCAAGAGGTTCATCTGAACGGCAGACAAGAATTTTAGGCTGAATGCCTAATTCCAATAAATTTTTTACCGAATGTTGAGTTGGTTTGGTTTTCATCTCACCGGCAGATTTGATAAAGGGAACAAGAGTAACGTGAATACTCAAAGCATTCTTCCTTCCAAGTTCGAGCATTAGCTGCCTTACAGCTTCCATAAATGGCAGGCTTTCGATGTCGCCGACTGTTCCGCCGATTTCAGTAATTATAATATCATATTTATTCGTTTCACCGAGTAGGAGCATTCTCCGTTTTATTTCATCAGTGATGTGCGGAATTACTTGTACGGTTGCGCCTAAATAATCTCCGCGTCTTTCTTTTGTAATAACTTCGTGATAAACTTGTCCCGTGGTTGTGTTGTTATTACGGGTGGTGTTCACGTCTAAAAATCTTTCGTAATGACCAAGATCTAAATCTGTTTCAGTGCCGTCATCCGTTACGTAAACTTCGCCGTGTTGAAAGGGACTCATCGTTCCCGGATCGACATTGATGTATGGATCTAATTTTTGAATGGTTACGCCGTATCCTCTCTGCTTTAACAACAAGCCAAGTGAAGCAGCTGTTATTCCTTTCCCTAAAGAAGACACAACGCCGCCGGTTACAAAAATGTATTTAACTTTTTTCTTAAAAGCCATATTTCCAACGAATTTAATTGATGTTCTTTAGGTGGTAAAGATAAAAAAAAAATCGAGGTTTACATATCAATTCAATTTTTTGTGAAGAATAAAATTAGATCAACGCTGAATTTCTATTTTTCTTCGGCCTTACTTAAGAATTTTACTAAACCGGAATATTTCCTTTCAACTTTAAAATCGAATCGGTAGAAATACTCCGGACGGAAAAATCCAGTTGTAATTTGCTTGAAATTTTCACTTTCCATCCGGTTAAAAAATTCATTCATCAACTTATCGCTTATTCCCTTTTTGCGGTATCTGTTGGCAACCACAATTTTTTCCATATGAACTGTGGAAGAATCCAAATGTGAATAAAACAAACCTCCGATAATATAACCTCGTTCGGAAATGGCGATTAAGTATTGATGTTCTTTTCTAAAATTTACTAGAAGATTAGATTCAATGAAAAGTTGATGCAGCCTCGAAATTTCTTTTGGCGTAAAAGGATTTCTGATGTAAAATATATTGCCGTCGTAATCTTCCTGTTCAATCACCAGATTGAGTGAATGTTTCCCGTCAGTTTTGATATTAATCAATTCGGCAGAATCCGAGGGTTTTAAGTGAGGGAAAGTTAAGCGGGTAAGAAAATACTTTTCGCGTTCGGTCAAATTGTGTTTTATTTGCAAGTTAGTAATTAGACCCAACATCACTTCTTTAGAAATTTCACTTTTGTGGTATCTGATAAATATTTCACTTATCGCATCAGTCATTTCTTTGCTCGAATTCATAAAAACAGTTTCAAGAAATAATCTTGTTCTGCTTTTGGGATATTGCGCCTCCAATTCGTTTATACGGTAAGTCTCATAAAGTTCGTTAATCATTTCAGCCTGAGCTTTGTAATCAGCGTCCGGGTTTAACAAACTCCATCTGTAATATCGTTTTATTGCAAAATAAAGTTCTTTTGGTGAGAACAGAGATTGATCAATCTTTTTAAGAAAGGCGTCTAACAATTTTAAAATCTCTTTATTGCCTTTTAATTCCTTTTTTTGTTTCAATTCAGCTTTGAATTCCTGCAGAACTACTTTCCCTTCAACTTCACCCAAAGATGTTATACTTCCTGCGAAGATGTAATTCCATACTTTTTCGTTTTTAATAAATGGAAATTTATTTTCGAACCCGACAATAAATAAATTATAAAAATGACTGAATAAATCCATGATGGATTTGAATTCGTTTCTTTGCGAAAGTGAAATAATTTTTGATCCACTCTGGTAATCATGCGGCGCTATAATAAAATTCGAGGGTGAGGGATCGGTCAGCACAAATTTAAGTCCGGTAAGTTTCCAAAAATTTATATACGATGAACAAGCATTCCAAATAAAGAACGGCCAAATCATCTCTAAACGTTGTTTGCTTAATTCATCATTTTTACGAATTTCACGAGCAAAATGTTTTTCAACCGAATCACCGGTGATGTAACTTGAAGACCAAACGTCATTATCTTCCCAGTATCCGCCAAAATCCTCAACCAATTCTTGCGGGTACAATTTATTGCCGGCAATTATTAACA
This sequence comes from Bacteroidota bacterium, assembly GCA_018829545.1. GTDB lineage: Bacteria > Bacteroidota > Ignavibacteria > Ignavibacteriales > Melioribacteraceae > JAHJTX01. The sequence goes on from JAHJTX010000285.1 coordinate 17,603, forward strand.
GATTAATTTCATCCAAGACTTCATGGTTTTCTCTACCCTTATTAAAGTTCAGCAATACTTCGAACGATCCTTGAAATCTGGTTTGAACGGTAACGCGGTAAACATCTTTATTTTCGTAGGATCTTAATTGATTAACCCAAATTCCTCCCGGTAAAATGTTATTCAAATGGATAATTTTACCTTTGTAGAAAAGAAATATTGCTTCCCGCAAAATTGGCAATTCCTTTATGGTTTGTTTAATAATTTGAGCATTATTCTCAGGAATTTCCTCGTCAATTATAATTACATCGTCCCATGTGTATTCCTCGTTTGTTTCTAAATCCACAGCCACGTTATTATTCGGTCCAATCCAAGTTCTGAAAACATCTCTCAGAGTCTTTCTGCTGGATGCCGCTCTTTGAGCAAGTTCCGGGTAATCCTCATTCAGTTGAAAGTCTACTAAAATTTGTCTTAATTTTTCATACGATGTCGGATGATTTCTTCCCCTCTCAACAATTAGATCAAGCATAGAATCATAAGCTGAAAAATCTTGCCCGCTCTTTACAAATTTTTGAGCTTCACTCCGCAGCAATTTTTCAAGCGCTTCAATAGAAATAATCTTTTTACCCTTATTCACCATTTCGGTTATTATCGATTGATCAATAAACGCAGGATTTTTTATTAAAAATCGATTCAATGTTTCTATAAAATTATTAGGCTTCAAGTATGGAATTAAAATTTTGAATAATGCCCGATTGACTTCAATATCCGGTGAGTAGTTTGGTTCGCTAAGAATTTTTAGAATAGAAAAATAGTTTGATGAATTAGTGTTTTGAACAGCGTGATTAAAGTATTCAATTGATGCGCTATAAGCTGCGACCTCTTTTGAACGAAGCAATGTTACGGCATAGTGAAGACCCATCAGTGAATCTTCTCCAGCCGAAGTAATTTTCTTAAGCCGGTTTAAATAATCTGTGTTATCGTGTTGAACATCAATTTGAGATTTAAATTGAATATCACTGTTTTTTGCGTGATCACGATACCATTGGACTATGGCTTCACTCGTAAACAAGACAAAACTTTTGTTTCCAATCCACAAATTTGCATTAGTTAAAAATGATTGAAGATCTAGCTTTTTCTCCGCATAGCTGTAGATGAAGCAGCCGATTTGAATTTCGCTGTCAGATAATTTTTTAATTAGAATTTTTTCAGGCTGCTTCTTGAGAGATAAATAATTTCCTTTGGCATGAATGTCGCCGCTCAAACATCCCTTCTCTCTAAGAAACCAATTTGGAATCCGAACTGTGACAGAACCAAGCATCACATCGGTATGATTTTTCTGATACATAGTATCTATTAATTCAGAAAAATTCTTTTCAATAACTCTTCTTTTAAACGTTCCTTTTGGTGTAATCTCTCCGTGATCTGCGGATAAATTTCGATCAATTAGTCTGTAGTCAACAATCCTTTCGAATGGTGCGAGGAAATTATTAACGGTAACAATTAGAGATGAATAGTAATCGTTAATCTGTTCTTGGTTCATTTGCGTTATATAAGAATTGATGTATTCCAAATTCGGTTTGATTAGGACGGTATTAAAAGGACGATTATCTCCGACTAAAAAAACCTGATGTACTGCATCAAAATCTTTGAAAAGTTTCTCAACCTTTTGTGGAGCTATGGTTTCCCCTTTTACGTTTTTATAAATTTCTTTTTTCCGGTCAATAATCTCAATAAATCCTTCTTCATCCATTTCCATTATATCGCCGGTTGCAAACCAATCTTCGGCGTCAAAAACTTCTTCTTTTTTTTGGTCGAAGTATCCCTTCATCACATAATCGCCGCGTATTAGAAGCTCTCCATCGTCTGCCACTTTAATTTCAATTCCGGGCAAAGCGCGCCCTAAAGAATTCAGTTTGTATCTGCCTGGAGGAGTCATTGTTATTCCGCCGGTTGCTTCAGTCATTCCGAAACCACTCATCAATTCAATTTTATTTTTTTGAAAGAAATAAAAAATCTCTGGCGGTAGGAAGCCGGCGGCGGATAAACCCCACTTGAGCGCCCCGCCGGTAACCATTCTTACTCTGTTTGATATTTCTATTTCACCAGCCATTTCCAAATCTACAGAACTGCCGATATGTTCATAGAGTTGTATCCACTTTTGAGGAATGCTGACGAATATAGTTGGCTTAATAATTTCCATATTCTTTAACATTGCCTGCAGCGAGGGATTTTCCATAAAAGTGTATTCTGCCGCCCAGAAAACTGATCCCAACAATTCTAAATATCTGCCGAACGTATGGAATAATGGGAGGTAGGCTAAATATCTGTCCTCAGAATTAATCACAGGAATTGCCAAGGCTCGGCAAAATCTTTTGTACACTATGTTCATTTGAGAAAAAACTATACCTTTAGGGTCTCCGGTAGTTCCGGACGTATACATAATGGTCGCGGCAGAATCGGTGCTAAGATTTGTTTTCAATTGCTGAATTAATTCTGTTCCACTATCGCTTTGTTTTTTAAGAAACTTGTCTTTAGTTATCACCCAGGTTTCTGCGCTAGTGCCCCTTAGAAGAACAACCTCTTGAACATACAGCAGTTCTTCCTTGATCATTTTTATTTTAGAAAGCTGCTTTTCATCCGATAATATTAGCAGCGGAACCTTAGTTTGATTGAGAATATAACTTATATGCTGCTGAACTGAGTTGGCGGGAATCATCACATTTACAAACCCGCACGTTAAACACGCAAGATCAATGTGCGCCATATCCAAACTGTTTTCCATCAGCAATGCAAGATGTGCTTCGCCCTGGTTAAAACGGCTTATCGCTTCGGAAATTGCTGTCTTCCATTTATTTATATATTTAGCAACTTCTTTCCAATCCTGTGAAATTACAATTCCGTTTAGGATGATATTTAAAAGCGGTTTATCCTTATAATCTCTTAACCGCTGCTCAAATAACACATCCAAAGTATAATTCGATTTTTTTATTAATTTGGATAAAAGCAGTGCGGACTTGTCTCTATCTTCCACCTTCGTGAGAATTTCGCTAAATCGGTATAAATTCAAATATTCGTGAATAACCTCTTTGATCTGAATATTTCCCTTGTCGATTTCCTTTAAGAGAACGTTCCCTAAATTTTCAAAATCACTTATTGCAACATTTTTTAATATATCAATTACTAATCCCGAACTAATGAATTGGGAAAGCGTTTCTTTCAAAATTTCACTTGCCACGGGATCAGATAATTTTGACTCTGAAGTGATTTCAATTATAACTTTAGTAAAAAGTTGATGTAATTCCAGTTTAGAATTTTCGTCCAAAGATGCCGAACCGGACAGTATAATTTTTTTTAGCTCAATCAGATTTTTCATCATTTTCGTCTTTTGCGTTTTGGTTAAACCTGGATTGTTAATTACAATATTTAATGTCAACGGACAGTTAGCATAAATATATGCAATAATTTTCAGAATTAAATATGTGGTTTGGAAACGGCGGCGGTCGATTAATAATAAGATCCCTCTTTCAGACAAGATCGAGGCTTCGACTCATCTAAGAGTGGGACACAATAAAGAGACGGTGAAAACATATTGAAGAAACCATGAGTTTGAAATAGCTAGAACAGGTCATTTTTGACTAGTCCATTTTTCAGTTTGGACTAGTCCATTTTTTCAAAATCGACAATCTTATTCACAACGACTAATTCTATTAAATCGGAAATGGATGTGCATTTAGTCTTTTTCATTAAATTTTTTCTGTGATTTAAAACAGTGTAATAACTCAAATAGAGCGATTTAGCGATTTCAGTCGTTTTTTTGCCCTTACATAAAAGTTTAAGTACTTCCATTTCTCTTGAGGTAATTTCTAAATCCCTTTTTCTATTTAGGATTTCGAGTACTCCCTTCCCAAAAATCGTATTATTCGTTGTTAGCGCTTGAATAACAACATTCTTGAAATCCGCCAGGGATTCAGTTGTTTTAAGGAGAAATCCGCTTACAGAATTTTTAAGAGCCTCCTCAATCAGAGATGATTCTTCATGACTTGTAAACATGATTATTTTTACCAGCTTATCTGTTTTTCGAATTTCTCTAATCGCTTCCATTCCTGTCATTTTTGGAAGCATGTAATCAACAATTATTAAATCCACCGAATGATTTTTGAAACTCTTAAGCATTTCAATTCCATCGCGAGATTCAAATATTTCACCAATTAAATCGAGCGATTCAAGAGCTGTTTTCAAAGTGTCGCTAATTAGAACATGGTCTTCAACTATCAGAACGCTACTTTTTTTCATCAATGCTCTTTTTTAATTCCTTCAACTGCATTTCTAAAATTTTGTTTTTCAAATCGTGTACTTCATTACGCATTTTTATGTAGAGCGAAGCGAAATAAAATACAAACATTAATAGAACAAAAACGATTACAGTTGCGCTAACTAAACCAATTTTGATTAGATCATCCAGATTTACTGTTTCAACCTGTAGCAATATTATGACTCCGCTGAAATGAAAATTGTAAAACTCACTTCTTTCGCATCATTCTTATAAACACTGTAAAGAAATATAGTATCCGAATATCATATTATCAATGAGGTTGCTGATTATAGGAGTTTAATCCAATTACTTGCAGATTCATTTCAAGTTAAGTTTCATACCATAGAAATCATTCGTTTACGCTTATAATAACAAATAAAACTGTATGCGAAGATCAGATTTGTTGAAATATTCGAAACGGAATGAACAAATAATGGGATTTGAATGTGAAAAAGATTAATAAATACATAAGAAATGGAATTGATACCGAAAAAAAGAAAAGTGCCCGCGGTAATATAAAATCTATAATCCGATAAAATCGGAATATGGCTTTGTGTATATAAAACCCAAAGTATTCTTGAAGCTAGTGTTACAGTAACTAAGCTTTGGACAACCATTCCGACCATACCGAATTTATTGAGGTCCTCTAGCAGCAATTGATCGACAAACATAAACGCAACAATCAGAATCCGTATATAATCATGCCATTTATCCTTTACTGTTTCCCACTCGCGGAACAAATAAACGAAAATTGCAAATTCAATTGGCTGGTAAATATGATATAACCAGAGATGGCTTACGCTATTAAATGCAAAATACATACCAACAAAATTCACAATTGCAGCAATGATGATAAGATATGAGAAGACTTTAATTGCTTTCTCGTCAGTTCTTCTAATTAGCAGCGCTGCTAGAAAGGGCACAATTTGAGAATATCCACTGATTTGAACATACAAAGGTATATTAATCACCATTGGCTCTTAATTTTTTTAAATCTCGTTGAAAATATAATTCAAAATATCTATAAAATCTTTCACCAATTTAATCAGCCACAAAACGGCGGACATGGAACACCAATTTCAAGATAAGTAGAGCCTGCTTTTTTTCCATCCTTCGATAGACCGCTTAGAACTAAAACTTCAGCACCTTTCTCGTCATCATAACCATAATATATTCCTAAGTGACTAACTCCAGGTTGACTGAGCAATTCTTTTACTTGATCGGCTTCGTAGGCAAATCTAATGATTCCATTGGGATTGCGCTTTTTATTGGCTTCAATAAATTTATTAGCTTCTTCTTCACTTATTGAATGATTTTGTTTTTGGAATTCCATTTAATTTCTCCTTTCAAACATTATTGAAAAATCATTAACTAAAAGACCTCGTTATCTTTAAGAACTGAATGTGTGCCGCCAAGTCATAAAGACAAAATTTAATTTTTAAATAAAATCCCGATTCAGAAAACTGACCGGGATTTTTTGAAAATAATTTAAATCCTATTTAACTCCGGCAATTTCTTCGAGCATAGCAGTGGTTAGAGATTTTGGTCTTTCAATCGGATAACCTAAAGCTCTATCCCAAACAATATTTGCCGTAACGCCAAGAGCTCTTCCCACACCGAATAATACAGTGTAAAAATCATATTCCTTCACGCCGTAGTACCATTGTATTACGCCGGATTGAGCGTCTACATTCGGCCATGGATTCTTAGCTTTGCCTTGTTCCAGTAAGACCGGAGGAACAACTCTGAAAAGAATATCAACATACTTGAATAAAGGATCGTCCGGTAAATGCTTCAAACAGAATTCTCTTTGAGCCATGTATCGCGGATCTGTTTTTCTTAAAACAGCATGACCGAATCCAGGAATAACCTGTCCGGATTCAAGAGTATCCCACACAAATTTGCGCATTTCCTCATCAGTTGGAATTTTACCATCCATCTTGTTGAAAACGTCCTGAGTCCATGCAAGAACTTCTTGGTTAGCGAGTCCGTGCAGAGGTCCAGCAAGTCCATTGATCATAGCAGAAATTGAATAATACATATCGGATAAAGCGCTGGAAACCAAATGCCCAGTATGCGCGCTTACGTTTCCGCTTTCGTGATCGCTATGCAGAATAAAATATAATCTGGACAAATCATCGTAAGGCGCAGGCACGCCCATCATGTGGGCAAAGTTACCGCCCATATCCAATTTTGGATCCGGAGCAATAATATCGCCGTCCTTGAATTTCCATCTGTAAATAAATGCTGCGATCTGAGGCAGCTTTGCAAGAAGATTCAAAGCATCTTCATAAGTTGGATCCCAATAATCCATTTTGTTCATGCCTTCGTTGTAGCTCTTTACAAATACAGATTCTTTCTGCATCGATAAAATCGCGGTCGAAAACATAACCATTGGATGAGAATCCTTTGGCATTGCTTTTAAAATATTAAAAACATAATCCGGAACGTTCTTACGTTTGTTGAATTCTTCGGCAACCTCGGCAACTTCTTCTTCAGTTGGAACTTCGCCGGTTAATAGTAAATAGAAAAATCCTTCAACGTAAGGAACAGTGCTACCCGGAACTTTTGGTAATTTTTCCAGTGTTTCGGGAATAGTAAATCCCCGGAACCTAATTCCTTCAAAAGGATCAAGATAGGAAATATCCGTAGTTAAACACTTTACGCTGCGCATTCCGCCTATTGCCTGTCCTATTGTTACTTCCCCGATCTTAACATCACCAAATTCTTTTACGAGTTTGGTTGTTCTCGGTCTCCACTCTTCAATTTTTTCGAAGAGTTTTTTTTTCAATTGTGACATTTCGCCCCTCGCGAATTAGTTTTAAATTAGATTAAGTGATCTTTTTAGCCGCAAAAAAACCGCTTTTTACAGCTCCTTCAATTGTTGATGGTAGACCTGTATTAGTCCAGTCTCCAGCAAATACAAC
>JAHJTX010000286.1 GCA_018829545.1 Bacteroidota bacterium
AAAGGTTTGCTGCTTCAGTTTGGACAAAAAAAGGATTTCCAATTTATGTATGCGGAGACGGAATTTTTACTAATAAATCCGGTACTTGGAGAGAAGTAAATATAGGAGTTAATTACTTTACAAACGATGTAAGAGGTAATGGGCTAAATGATTTGTTTATAATAGGGGATTTTGGATTGATAGCACATTTCAACGGTTTAGATTGGAGAGTATACGCAGATGTATTTAATGCAGGTTATAAATCACTATCTGTCAATGATGATATGATTGCAGCAGTTGGGCAAAGAAGCGGCAATGCTATAGTTACCATTGGCAGAAGAAATTAAATAATAAATCACAGGGGGATAAAGCCAAAATTTAATTAAAACAAACCGGTACCGGTGATAGGGACACCGATACCGGCAACTACATACAAATGGTGTTACGCTGCTCCCACAACCCGGCAAGCTGTGGGTACTCCCTGTTTTGTATGCGGTTTAAGATAATAATTATTCTCTATTTCTTAAACAATAAAGTTTGGAGATGTCATGAAAAAACTAATTTTATTTTCGGCAATTGTTTTACTATCAATTCAAACTATCGTTGAAGCACAACCGAATGTTTCCCAGTGTATCGGGAGAAAAGTAAATGTTTATACTAAGGTAGATGTCCCCTCCATATATAAAGAAAGATCATTACTTCAGAAAACAGCAAGCATATATTTCCAAGTAATCGAATCTACTGAAAATCCACTTCCTCCAGCAGCAAGGCAGGCTCTTGATAAGGCAGTTGATATTTGGTCATATTTAATAGATTCAGGGCAAGATATTACAATCTATGCAGAATGGATAGATATGGGATGAAGATAATGATCAAGGTACTTTAGCTTCTTGTGGACCTAATTCATTTGCAAAAAATTTTACAGGGGTGCCTGTACAAAACACGCAATATCCAATTGCATTAGCTGAGGCAATATCAAATTCAAATCTTAACGGTTCCAACCACGAAATCGTTCTGTCCATAAATAGCAATAGTAATATTGATTGGTATACGGGAACAGACGCTGTTACTCAAGAAAATAAGTTCGATCTCGTCACCGTATTATTACATGAGATAGCACACGGATTGGGTTATTCTGATTCTTTTGACAATAGGAATGGTTTAGGGAGCTATGGAGAACCTTCAGCAATCTTCGAAGGATACCCAACCATATATGATCAATATTGTGTTGTAGGTTCAGCGCATCCTTCAAATGACAAGTTAATAAATTACAACCAGGGTTCCTCAACACTAGCAGATAAATTAACAAGTGAGAACATTTATTATGACGGACATATTTCTTATTTAGTAAATAACAACTCATCCGCTAAACTTTATGCTCCACCCGTTTGGGCACCAGGCTCAAGCATCGCACATTTAGATGGCGATGTTTACACGGCAAATAATAGAAATTCGCTTATGACTCATGAAAGAGATATGGCGGAAGTGGTACATTCACCGGGAGAATTGGGGCTATCAATTTTGGCGGATATTGGCTGGAGTGTAAACAGATTAATGATCATTAATTTTCCTACCGTAGAAACAACTTTAACAAAAGGCAGCACTATAAATATTAAATGGGCTGAAAATCAGGGCGGTTATGTTGATTTAGTGTTGTATAGAATTGTTTCCGGAATTCCACAATATGAAACAACAATTAATTCCGGCTCTGTATATTCTAATAGGGGGGAAAACAATTACTTATGGACAATTCCTTCATCTCCAACTGAAGTACCTGTTGGTCAGTATAGAATAAAACTTGAGTTTGGAGGTGAAGGATTAAGTGTCTCGGAGGTATTCAATATTTCAGATCAGCTCCAAGTTGCTACCCCGGATATTACTCCTAAAAGCGGAACTTATACTACGACACAAAGCGTAACAATCACGTGTTCTACTGCGAATGCTCAAATTTATTATACAACAAATGGGACAGTACCATCAACATCATCCACTTTGTATAATGGGTTGCCTTTCAATGCCACTCCTCCAGTAACAATAAAAGCAAAAGCTTTTTTTGAAACCGGATTCATTCCAAGTGAGACAGCGACAGAAGTTTAT
>JAHJTX010000287.1 GCA_018829545.1 Bacteroidota bacterium
GAAATGTTTTTCTATATTAAAAAATGTTCAGAAAGTTATTGCCATAGAAGTTCTTACAGCCGCTCAGGGAGTGGAATTTTTAAAACCGCTCAAATGCGGGATCGGAACAACGGCGGCTTACAATTTTGTAAGAAAGCACGTTAAGCCGTTGGAAAAAGACAGAGTGCTGCATAAGGACATTGATAAAATCATAAAATTAGTAGAGGATGGAACTCTATTAGCTGAAGTGACAAAGAAAGTGAAATTAATTTAGATTTTGCTATTCTTCTTTTTATGCGCCGAATATCCCAGCCGCTCTTTTGTGTCGATTTTTTTATCCATCCACATTACGATTAAAAGAATACCGCCAATAATCGCAACAATAAAAACAAAAAATACAATTATTGAGTCCACTCTGAAAAGTCATATTGTTATTAACCCCACGTTTTAACGTGGGGATAACAAGCTAAAAACAAACTTTCCCAAACGGGTTTTAACCCGTTTGGGGTTTTTCGGAGTGGACTCAATTATTATAATTGTGTAAAGACTCATAACGCATTCCTGTATAAAGCGCTAACGCTCAAATCAAACAACTCCGCTACCAATTTTTAATCTCTTCAATTTTTTCATCCGCGCCGAACAACACCAATTTATCTTCCTGCTGAATTTTATACTTTGGGTCGGGCATAATAATATTGTCCGAAGTCGATTCAGAGAGCAGTTCCCTTTTTTGTTTTATCATCAATACTTCCAGATGATAATGATTGCGGATTTTTAATTGAGTAAGCGTTTTTCCAATAAAATGTTGAGGCGCATTTTTTTCGATTATTGAATATCCATCGGCAATTTTTGAAACAGTTGTATGCCTCAACGCTTTTAGTTCGGAAGCCAGCCCGTCGGTAATATTGTATTTTAAGCTTTCCTTATTGTAAGCAGAAATTACGTCCTGCCTCCATACCGAGCCGATAACAGCATATTCCGGTTCTTCCGTTATTACGGGAAGCTCATCCAAATTTGTGCTGCCGAATAATTTTAGAACATAATCCAAATCATCTTCTTCGTTTACTGTGATAACTTCGGGACTAGCAATATCGCTGGCAACAATCATTTCCCTTAAGGTATCGTATTCCGTGATTATCGGACGAAGTTCGTTTTCCGATATTGTGCCCACGATTTTATTTTCCGTATCTGTAATAAAAATCGTGTTGTGCGGACTCTCAACAAGCTGCCCTACTAATTTAAAGAGCGGAGTATTTTGAGGAATCAACATCACGTCCTCGCGTATTGCATCCTTAACTTGAATTGATTGTAAAATGCTTGATTCCCTTCCGCTTATAATATGAAATCCTTCTTCTTCCAGATGCTTAATATGTATCGAACCTTTTAAAAATATTTGAACCATTGTGGTGCTGATTACAACGGCAAGCATTAAAGGAAGAATGAATGTGTAATCTTTTGTCATTTCAAAAATTATTAAAATTGCGGCGATAGGAATTGAGTTAATACCGCCAAGCACCGCTCCCATCGATACCAAAACGTAGGTTGTTGTGTCTACGTTTAATCCCCAAAAATAATTTAATCCAAGCGCGTAAATATATCCGAAGCAAGCGCCCATAAATAGCGATGGAGCAAACACTCCGCCGAAACCGCCGGAGTACAAAATTAATGGAACCAGAATAAATTTAAGCACCAATAGAATTACTGCAATCTGCCAAGTTATTGAGCTCGCCAAAACTTTATTGATCGCAGAATAACCGATTCCGAATATATCGGAGTAAAAGAAGCCTGCAACGCCAACAATAATTCCTACAATTGCCATTGCTCTCCAGCGTGGAATTTTGGCAAGCATTTTTCTTTTGATTAAATGCTCCACCGCGCTGGAATATCGAATGAATGCAAGTGAAATTAATCCGGCAATTATTCCGAGAATTATGAATAAATAATACTGCTCGTATGGCCCGACAGAAGTTGTTTCGAATTGGAATGCAGGAGAGTTGCCAAGAAATATTCTTGATATTGCGCTCGCAGTAACAGATGCTAATATTAACGCAGAGAAAGTGACCGACTGAAAATCATTCAATAAAATTATTTCTAGCGCAAAAAATATTCCACCCAATGGCGTATTAAACACCGCAGAAATTGCCGCGCCCGCGCCTGCCGCCGTAAACATTCTTCGCCTTGAATCCGAAAGCCCCAACAACTGCCCCATCTTACTTGCCATTCCGCCGCCGAGCTGCGCTGCCGGTCCTTCCGGTCCCAGCGTTCCGCCTGATCCAAGACAAATTGCCGGCGCAAAAAAATGAAATAGTGTAGTTCTAAACGGAATGTAGCCGCCTCTAATTGCAACAGATTTAATTACTTCCGATACTCCTCTCCTCTTTGCAGTTTTCGGAAAGAAATGAATCATTAAACTTTGGATTATCATTCCAATCGCAGGGATTACAATAACCGCTCCGGCTCCGAGGAAAAAGAATGCTTCTGTCCCGAATTCGAAAAACAGCCATGTGAAAACATCAATTGCTTTGTGAAATAATACTGCCGCTAAACCAACCACTGCTCCGGTGATAATTGCAAAGATGCTGAACATTGTATATTCCGGCATTGCGATCTTGCTTATGATCTTTTGGAATTTAAGCCGCATTACTTTTAGATACTTGAATGTTTTTGACTGATGTAAAAAATAATTTTTCATTATAACTGCAATTAATCTTTTTAATTAGAATGCTGTGCCAATTCGGTTAAATTTTTCCGACCAATAAATGTATAATGGCTTACTCAAAATATTATCTACAGAAACCTGCCCGAACATTCGGCTGTCTATTGAATTCATTCGGTTATCGCTTAATATAAAAATACTGTTCAATTCTATAATCACTTCTTCAAATTCCCGTAAAGTAGGATTTAGATAATCCGCTTCGCTGTAATTATACGGAAGCAGATAACTTTCATCCAAAGGCTGATTGTTCAAATAAATTTGAAAATCTTTCGAACTAATCGTATCTCCGGCAATTGCTATTATTCTTCCTAAAATCGCATTCTTTGAATTTTTATTCGGATGATAGATAATAATATCATTCCGCCCAACTGAATTCTTATTAAAATAATTTTCGTCCGCCATAATGTAATCGTTTTTCAGCAAGACGGGTTCCATTGAACTTGCTGCGATTACGTGTGCGCTCATTTTGTTCAATGGCGAAATCAGTTTTGATACGCTGAAATAAAACATTACCGAGAGAACCATAAACGCCGGATAAAAAAACCAGCGGTTGAAATATCTCGGCTTAAATTCCAATATCTTTTTCGCCTCAAAAAAAGAGTGAACAATAAGGAATATTCTAAAACCAAGAATTGTAGCCAATGAAAAAAGCAATCCATAAAAAGTTTTAAAAGTATTCGTTAAGACGACCAGAATTAGAATAGACTGGAAAGAGAAATAGAACAAAATTCCTTTCTTAAAATTTCCATTGAATATATGACCTAAACCGGCATCGAAAAAAGAGAACACCGCGGCTAAAATTGGAATTCTTTTCATTGCGAAAGACTTGCTCAATGCTGCATTAAGTGATTCTTGATTGATGATATTATTCACGCTCATCATTTCTTTTGTGAACAGAAATTATGATCATTTTGTGTAAACAACTTTTCCGCCGATAATGGTCTTTTCAATTTTTGTATTTAATATTTCTTCATCCGGAACAGTTAGAATGTTCTGAGATAATACAACAAAATCGGCAAGTTTACCCGGCGTAATACTTCCCTTTATATTTTCCTCGAACGCAGCGTAAGCGCCGTTAATTGTGTATGACTTCAGCGCTTCCATTCTAGTCATTTTTTGCTCCGGATAAAAAGCTGTTCCGTCGTTCAACTCTCGCGTAACTGTGGAATAATAATTTTTTATCGTATTAACACTTTCAACAGGAGCATCTGTCCCGTTGCAAATTAGCGCACCGCTCTCAATTAATTTTCTCCAGACATACGCGCCTCGCTTAGCTCTCTCTTCTCCCAAACGTTTTACCACAAATACAGCATCAGAAGTACAATGAACTCCCTGCATAGCGGCTATAATTCCGAGTTTTGAAAATCTGGTTACGTCCACGCTCGCAAGATGCTGCGCGTGTTCAATACGCCATCGGTACTCAGCGGAAGATTCTCCTAGAACGCGTTCGTAAATATTTAACGCTTCTCTATTCCCGCGATCTCCTATTGCATGAATGCACAATTGAAATCCATTTTCTTTAGCATAGTTTGCCGTGTTTTCAAGTTCTTCAAGCGTCGTAACATTTAATCCGGAATGACCGGGCAAATCGTTATAAGGCTGAAGCATCCAAGCGCCTCGCGAGCCAAGCGCTCCATCGACATATTTTTTTATTGCTCTAACAGTTAAAAAATTTCCGCCGTACCCATTCAGTAAATAATTTTTTCCATTGCTAACGAGTGAAGAATAATTTTCTCCGAGCATAACATAAAGCCTTACGCCTAGTTCATTATTGTCTGCAAGTTCTTTAAATAAATTTACTTCATTGAAATATGCGCCGGCATCGTGAACGGTTGTGATTCCGTTTTCTAGGCATTCCTGCACCGCCAGCTTAATTGCGGCTAGTTTATCATTCTTTAATTCTGCTTCGGATTTTTTATCGATGTGCTTTTTGTACTCATTGTAAATCAACATTTCAGCTTCTTCTTCAAAAACGCCGATTGCATTTTTAAGAGAATCTCTTACTATTCTACCGCCTGCAGGATCTTTAGTGGATGTGTCAATTCCGGCTAAATTCATTGCGCGTTTATTTGCAAACACTGCGTGCCCGCTTGCGTGAGAAAGCATAACGGGATTGAATGGTGAAACTTGACTCAATACATTGTGGAGCGGATATCCTTCAACATTTGGGAAAGGCGGCGGATCTAACTTTTCCTGATGCCAACCTCTGCCGACTATCCATTCTCCGGGCGAAGTATTTTGGGCTGCCAAAGAAACCATGGCTATAATTTCATCCCAATTGTTTGCGCTTTTTAAATCGAGATTTATTAAAGATTTTCCGAGACCAATAAAATGCGCGTGACTTTCAATAAAACCGGGAATTACTAATTTTCCTGCAAGATTTATTGTTTGAGTATTATCCCCCGCAAATTTTTTGATTTCTTCATTATTACCGACGGCTAAAATTTTATCTTCCTTAACGGCAATTGCCTGCGCTTCCGGCAGTTGATCATCAACGGTAATAATATTTCCATTTACTAAAATTAAATCCGCTTTTTCTTCTTCCGGTGAGCATGAAAGCAATAGCGACAAAATTACTATTGAAAGAAGAATTGATGTAAATCTATTGCCAATTTGCATTGATCGAGAATCCATTGTGCGCCCGCTTATTTTTTGAATAATTCTGAGAGCAAATATAACTTATAATTGAGGGAGTCTCAAAAGAAAGGAATACTGAATTAATTTTGCAAATATTATCTCAAGGACATGGTTAATAAGAATTGAATACACTGAACGAATTTCAGGATTTTTAAAGAATGATTATGACCATGATCAGGACAATGATAATGATAAATACCGTATAATTATTTAAAATCCTAATCATGATTATTGTCATAGTCCTTGTCAATTACTAAGCTTTCGGATTAAAAATCTGAGATACATTGTAAAGCAGATTTCCTATCTGCGAAACGAAGCAATAGCGCTAACTTGTCCGCCTAGCCAAACCATAACGCAACCTTCAAGGTCTAAAAAATTTGTGATCTTGAAAGTTTATAGAATTCCTTAACCTCGAAGGTCGCTTTTTTATGACCTTTGAGGTTACACATAAAATTATTTGATTAGCAACCCCGCTAAAAAGCCCGCCCAACAATCCGTCAAGTGCCGGAGGCGGGGAAAAACGGCGGAGGCAGCCTCACTTGCTTATTAAAATATCGTCTTTGCTTAGAAAAATATTTTTTACCGTCAAACCAAAATTGTTTGATTTAGGAATATTATTCGGCGCTCTTTCTGAGCCATTTCTTTTAAACAGACCAGTAGAGTAGAGTGTGC
>JAHJTX010000288.1 GCA_018829545.1 Bacteroidota bacterium
ATTGGAAATTATGACGACATTACCTTGAGAGCGTTAAAAGTTCTAAGGGATGTTGATTTTATTATCTGCGAAGAATTCAAACCTGCAAGAAGATTACTCTCAGAATACTCAATAGAAAAAGAACTTTTTTCGATTAACGAACACAACGAAAAAGAAGATGCGCCTCAAATCGTAGAGAAATTATTATGCGGAAATTGTGCGGCACTAATTTCTGATGGTGGAACTCCGTTATTTTCTGATCCCGGTCATTATCTCGTTCAACTATGTATTTCAAATGGAGTGAAAATCATTCCTATTCCTGGCGCTAATTCACTACTCCCTGCGTTAGTTTGTTCCGGGCTAGACACGGAAAAATTTTATTACTACGGCTGGCTCTCACCTAAAAAAGAATTGCGGCGAAAGGAACTATTAAAACTGAAATCGCAGAATGAATTACTCGTCTTCCTCGAAACTCCATACAGACTAAAATCTCTACTCGCAGACTTTGTTAAAATTTACGGTTATGATAAGCAATGTGTTTTGGCTTATAAATTAACCATGGCTGATGAAGAAATCTTTCGTGGAAAAGTTGGCGAAATTTTAAAAATCTGCGAAAAGAGAAATTTAAAAGGAGAATTCGTTTTTCTTCTCGATAACCGCGGTAAGTAGCAAACTCCTCTGAGGGCATTCACAAAATTTTTAATAAGCAATTTCAATTGAACTCATACTTTTGTAAATTCGTTTCAAAGAATAATAAATGGAGAAAATATGCTTCAAGTACAAGACGTTGATTTAACGCCAAATCCCCAGGCATTAAAATTTATATTAAATGAAAAACTACTCGTAAGCGAAACGCGTAATTATTCCAGCGCAAAAGAGGCTGAAAACGATCAGTTGGCAAAGGGTATTTTTGCAATTCGCGGCGTTGTTTCAGTTTTTTATATGGATAGATTTATTACCGTAGAAAAAGAGCCCAAAACAAGTTGGGGCGAAATCCAAAAAACTTTTGTCGAATTTATAAAAGGATTCAATAAATCCTCAATTCCTCCTGAAAAGGAAACTACCGGATCTTCAATGGAAGAAACTGAACTGCTGAAAACCATCAACACTCTTCTCGACGAGAGAGTTCGTCCGGCGCTCGCAGGAGACGGCGGCGGTTTGGAGGTTTTGGGTTTAAACGGAACTACTCTCTCAATCCGTTATCAAGGAGCGTGCGGGAGCTGCCCAAGTTCAATTCGCGGAACTCTGGTGGCAATTGAAAATCTTTTGAAGCGCGAAATCAATCCTAATCTTGAAGTTGTGCCGGGATAAAATTTATTTTCAATTTAGTCGTTATTGGTGGAATTTTGAACAACAAATTATTTTTCCTACGGCTCATTGTTATTGTCATGGCTGTTTCGATTTTGAGTAGTTGTAATAATAGCCGTTCAAAGGAGCCTTCAAAAACCGGCCCACTCCTTAAAAAATCTGCGATATTAATGGAAATTGAAACTATCGATGAAAACAATTTTATCGTTTTTGACGAGGTTCTTTTTTTAACCGGCGCCGAAGCTGAGAAGGCATATAAAGAAGATAACTCAAACGAGTCTTTCAGCGATTTGTATTACATTCGCAATACAGAAACAACTGAACAATCGTTAGAAGTATCGGACACGGTTCGGATATTCATGAAAACCTTCAGTTACAATTCACACGGTGAATTTGAGATTGATGGTGAAATTGATTTTAGTATTTTTGAGAAAATCTTTTCAGACGCTGAATACGCTCATTATAAAATGATTCCGTTCAAATTAGAAATCTTGGGTGAGCAAGTAATTCGGATAGAAGAAATCTACATCCCTTAATTCATTGGCAAATAAAAAATGAAAGTTATTAAATTCATATTTGCAATCGTATCCGCGTCAATACAAATTTTTGCTCAGGCGGATCATTCAATAATACTCACAAAAACTTATGGTGAACTTCCGTTTCAGATACGAATTGAAAATTCCGGAATTTATGGTCTCGCTTCATTTGACATAAGAGAAAGTGAAATTGATATTTTCGAATTTGATTTACCCCGTAAGCACACTTACAAAGAAAATCGTTTGAGCGCATCAGCCGAAGAGCTTTCAGTAATGGGCAAAGAGAAAAAGATTTTCTTAAATGACAAAGTCGCTGCCGGTGTTTTACGAGACGGGAAATATTCCTTCAAAGGAAATGAAAACGTATCCGTGACCGTTTCAGAAAAAAGCAGCCTCAAGATTAATGTCACTTTTGAAAATCTTAACTCGGATATCGATTTATTTTTTGAAAATGATCTCGCTTATGCGGAAGTAATCGGAATTGATAGGAATAATAATATCTTTGTTTTGATTGAAAAATTTCTAACCGAGATTCCGTTGAAAATTGACCGTCAGGTTTATTGCTTAAACAAGGACGGGAAAATACTTTCCATCCTCGATCTTCCTGAAATAAAATATGTATACACGCTCAGCGATCTTCAAATAGATTCATTTGGAAATTTGTATCACCTTCTAACGGATGAGAAAGGAATTGAAATTCACAAATGGAAAGGGCTGGTAAATTCTACAGAGAGTTTCATCACTTACCCCGCAAAATACAAACGTGAATTAAATTATAATTCGATCGTTCCCGCTTCTGAGCCGGAAATTAATAATTCAATATCAATGCTGAATAAATCGAGCAGAACTTATTCTCTCTTAATAGGAGAGGAATATGTTTATCACAAATATTATTGTACTGCAAAAAATTTAGCTCCGGTAAATGTACAGGCTCCGGATGGCGATTGGGTTCGAACTCCGGCTGGTTTGATTGAAGGATATAACGCTAGAGTAGGATATAAATGGGGTGGATTTAATACAATTGAGCAATACGACGCTGGATTAGCCGCGGGTAAATATGCCGCTGATATTCATACTGCCGGAGTCACTTCTTACGCAGTAGGAGTTGATTGTTCGGGCTTTGTGAGCAGATGCTGGCAGATGAGCTATCACGCTTCAACGGGTTACATGCCGAATATTACAACTTTGTATTCTAGTTGGAGCGATCTTAAACCCGGCGATGCAGTACATAAAGTTGGGCACGTTAGATTATTTATTGAGCATAATAATGACGGTAGTTTAAAAATTGTTGAATCTTCAGGGCGTGATTGGGGCGTGAGTTACTGGACTTATGCGCCAAGTGATCTTACGGATTACGCCCCGAGATATTACAATAACATGGTTGACGATTTTACAGATAACCGACCTTCAATCATATCTGTAACAAAATTTAACCGGAGTCTTGTTGAAATTAAATGGCAGGCAAACTCAAGTGATGCAGTCGGTTACCGCCTTTACAAATCAGTTGACGGAAAAGTTTGGCAGCAAATTTATGACGAAAATATATTAACAACTACTTCTGCGATTGATGCTGTGGATAACTCTGCATTTTACCGTGTCTCCAGCGTGAAAGCAAATAGCGAACTTTCGGAAAGCAATCTGTCTAATTTGATGTGTATTAATCCCTCGGGAAGCGGCAAAAAGTATTTGATTGTTGATGGATTCTCGCGAGAAAACGGCAGTTGGCGCGGACCCGGACATAATTTTATTTTGAGATACGGTTTAGCGTTAGATTCCAATAATGTTAGTTTCGAATCGACAAAGAATTCTGAAGTAATTTCCGGGAATATCGACTTAAATAATTACGCTGGAATTTTTTGGATGGTGGGCGACGAAAGCACAACGGATGAATCTCTGAGCGATGTTGAACAAATCAAGCTAAGAAATTATCTCGAAACCGGCGGTAATCTTTTTATTTCCGGAAGCGAAATTGGATGGGATTTATACAATAAAGGTACAACTGCGGACAAAGATTTTTATCAGAATTATCTAAAAGCAATTTATATTTCCGATGATGCAGGCAGCGAGAGCGTTGATGGAGTTTCATCAACTGTAATGGAAAACCGCAGTTTTAATTTCGGGCAGACTTACACTGAAGATTATCCCGACGAAATCGCTCAATACGGGGGCAGCACATTGTGCATGAAATATTCTAACAATAAAGGCGCCGGTATTCAGTATTCAGGAAAATTCGGAGATTCCGGTCTAAACTCTAAACTGATTTATTTAGCGTTTCCATTAGAAACTACCGCTAACGATTTGGAATTCAATCGTGTAGTTTTGCAGGCTATAACATTTTTTGATGGCTTAGTTTCGGTTGATGAAGATATGAATTTACCAACCAAATTCTCGCTAGAGCAAAATTATCCGAATCCTTTTAATCCAACGACAACAATTAAATTTTCAATCCCATCAATTGTAGAGCGAACTTCAGTTCGCGGAAACAGCGACATAAATGTTGCTCTACGAGTTTATGACATTCTCGGCAGAGAAATACAAACTCTCATAAACGGAGAAATGGAAAGCGGAAATTACGAAGTAGTTTTTGACGCAACTTCAAACGGTGGGCAATTAAGCAGCGGTATTTACTTTTACACTTTGCAAATGGGCAATAAAAGATTAACGAAGAAAATGACTCTCATCAGATAAACAAATTTTATCTTGTTGATTTAGTTCAGTTGCCAAGCATTCTCTTCATAAGTTTTTGCACATCAATATTCTTTCGGCTTTTTACCAAATTAAGTTGCTTTTGAATAATTTCATTTGTATCCCTCAAATGTTAGTCCCAAAATAGTATTTAGAAGTAATTCACGCAATGCAAAAATTTGGAATATTATTTCAAATCAAATTCTCTTTTTCATTTCTTCCAGTTCATCTTCGTAAAAGAATTTTTTCTTACCGAATGCTGGCTTTAGATCAGTTAACCAAGTTGCGTTTTCATCGTATTCGGCGAAGAAAGGAATTTTAACCCAATCCGGATTTCTTGCCTGAATGAAATTCAGGACAAAAACTTTTTCGCCGTTCACTTCAGAAATACCGTCAACATTAACCTTACCGGGCAGAGCGGACATTGACGGACCTTTTACCGTGCGCGCTAATCCGGAAATTGACGAGTACGCTTTTTTAAAAATGCGGAATGCTTCAGCTAGAGGAATCTCAAAATAGTTCTTAGCTCCGGTGTTTCGTTCAACGAACATATAGTAGGGTATAATTCCAAGCCGAACCTGTTCTTTCCACATCTCTGCCCAAACAGCAGCCTCGTTATTGATATGTTTAACAATAGGAGCCTGCGATCTAATTTCTGCGCCTGTTCCTCGAATTTTTTCTATCGCGCTCCGAACGGCATTTGTTTTCAATTCGTTACCGTGCGAAAAATGCGCCATAATTGCGAGATGCTTCCCGGAATTTACAATCTCTTCAAAAAATTGTAATAATTCGGAGGATTCTTTGTCAATGGTAAATTTGTACGGCCAGAAACTTAACACCTTTGTTCCAATTCTGATACTATTGACGTGTTCAAATTCGGGCTGAAGAAAAGGAAGAATATAATCTTTCAATTTTGCTACAGTCATAATCATTGGATCGCCGCCTGTAAAAAGAACGTCGGTTATCTCTTTATGTTCTTCGATGTACTTCAAATATCTTTTTGTTCTAACTGTAGAAAATTTTCCGTTATCCACTCTAATAAATTGAGCCCATCGGAAGCAGTATGTACAATAAGCATGGCACGTTTGACCGGCTGAGGGAAAAACCAGACATGTTTCTTTATACTTATGCTGAATTCCCTGTAATGGGGTATTATCCATATTGGGTACGTTCAATTCTTTTTGTCCGGCAGGATGCGGATTTAATTCGAATCTGATTGTATCGGCTAATTGGTTTATGGTGTTTTGAGATTCACCGCGTAGTATTGAATCCGCAATTGCGGCATATTGCTTTTCTTCCAACATTCCTCTCTGGGGAAATGTTAGTTGAAAAATTGGATCATTTGGAACCGCATTCCAATCGATAAGTTCATTCACGATATAATTATTCGTTCTGAAAGGAAGAACGCGAGATACGGCTTTAATCGAAAATTTTGCTTCAGAACTCAGACTCCTTATTTGCGGAATTAATTCAAAATTCCTTAAGGAATAGAAACGTATTCTTTTATGAAGTCCCAATTAGCTCTCCTTAATGTAATAAAGACAATAATGGGTGATTTATCAGCGCTCAGAGGAATTGTAATACGAAATACTTTCGATCGGACGTTTGCTGATAAAATAAAAAAAGCGGTATAGACCGTTTTTATTTAAGAGAGGTAACTTTATTGATGTCGTCTAATTTGACGAGTTTTTCTTGAAATTTATAACTGCCTTTTTCTGACTTAACAGTTTTAACATACTTAACAGTTATAAAACTTGATCTTTCTTTCTTTTTTGCTTTATCGGCAAAGGTTTGCTGTTTAGCCATTTTTATTCTCCAAAATTTTGGTGCTCAATTTAGTGAAAAAAAGTACAAAATGTGAAATCAATTTTCAAAGGCACGCATTTCCCGATTACCCAAATTTTAAGGCAATAAAATCAGAAAGGATTTTTCCGGTCTCATTTAGCAGCGGATCGTCCTCTTTTTCTTCCTCGGTATTCACTTCACTTTTTTCCACAATTTTCAATTTTGATTTATTCTGCCTTTCTTCTTCTCTCTGTTTCTTTTTATTTTCTCTTTCTTCGCGCTCTATTCTTCTAACTTCCTCGTTCAAGGAATAAGATTTTTTGGATTTAGATTCTTTGTATTCCTCGATATCCTCGTTTAAGAACTGGAAGTCTAAATCCTCAGCAATTCTTGCATTATGCTTACTAATTAATTCCGGCATGTATTTCTGCAGAGTATCATATTTTTCGAATTTAGTTGAACCGATTTGATCCCAGCTCAACGCCGCCGGCTGAGCGGCTTCTCCGAACTCATCGCTATCAATAGGCGATGGGTAACTGATATCCGGCTGAACCCCAAGTTTCTGAGTGCTGCTTCCGGTAATTCTATAATATTTGGCGACTGTCAATTTTAGATCGCCCATTTTATCTTTTGAAATCGGAAGCTGTCTATTTAAGTCTATTAAATTCTGCACAGTTCCCTTTCCAAAAGTCTGTTCGCCGATTATTAAACCGCGTCCGTAATCCTGAATAGCTCCCGAAAATATTTCTGATGCAGAAGCGCTGTACCTGTTTGTTAAAACTGCAAGCGGTCCCGAATAAACTATCTCGCCATCGGGATCGGTTCCAACATCAATACTCCCGTTAGAATTACGGACTTGAACAACAGGTCCGTCTTTTATAAACAAACCGGTAAGTTCAATCGCTTCCTGAAGTGCGCCGCCGCCATTATTTCTCAGGTCCAGGATTATTCCATCAACTTTTTCTTCCACTAGCTGTTCGATAAGCTTATGAACGTCTTTAGTTGTGCTCTTATAATCGGGATCGTTTTTTCTCTTTGCTTCAAAATCAATGTAAAATGTGGGAATATCAATCACGCCGAGTTTGTAATTTACTCCTTCTTCTTCAACAAAAATAATGTCGGATTTGGCTGCTTGCTCTTCCAACTTAATTTTATCGCGTACCAATTCCATGTGTTCCAGAGGAGAATCGTATGTTGCATTTGCTTTTAATATAGCTAGCCGAACCACTGTTCCCTTTTTACCTCTAATTAACTGAACTACATCGTCTATTCTCCAACCTACAACGTCAATCATTTCACCTTCAGATCCCTGACCTACGGAAACTATTCTATCATTCTCAAAAAGTTTACCGCTCTTTGCTGCCGGACCCCCGGGAATTATATGCACAATTGTGGTGTAATCATCAATGCTGCTTAACTGAGCTCCAATTCCTTCGAGCGAAAGACTCATCGCAATATTGAAATTATCCGAAGCAATCGGAGAAAAGTAATTCGAATGCGGATCAATTGCCGACGAGAACGAATTCAGAAATAATTGAAATACGTCTTCCGGTTTATACTGAAGAATTATTTTGTGATAATTTTGATAACGTTTTAATAAAGTGCTTGAAATTTTTTCCCAGTCCTCTTTTGCAAGTCTCTTGTTAAGCGCATCACTCTTTAACCGCTTTCTCCAAATATCGTCCAGCTCACTTTCGTTACCCGCCCATTCGGCTTCCTTTCTATCCGGAACGAATTCTTCATCAATCGAATAATTGAACTCCGTTTTCAAAAGTTTTGCCACATACTTCATTCTTTCGTTTAGTCTTTCTTTGAAAGTATTAAATATCTCAAACGGAACATCGAGTCGTCCGAGCAGCAAAAAATTATCAAAATTATCTCGAAAGTTCTCAAATAGGGATATGTCGCTTTTGTAAAAATAGAGCCGGTTGTAATCCAACGCTTTCAAATAATTATCGAAAATAATTGACGAAAGTGAATCGTTCACTTGCGTTTTATTATAATGATATCTGGAAAGAATGGTTGTTACAACCTTTGCAACTTTGGGGTGATGCAGATCGGGAGAAATAAATTTATTTGTGTCTAAAACGGAATTTTCTTCTTGAAGCCTCTCTATATCTTGAGCAAAAGAAGTCTGCGCTAAAATTATAATCAGCAAATAAACTATTTTTTTCATTTCCTACCCTTAATCGTTTCTGTATAATACAATACTTAAAAATTTTTGTTGCATTAAAATATAACTATTTTAGCTCGAGTCAATAGACTTATTTGATATCACAATATATTAAGAAATAATTGGATCAAAATGGACTTAGAGAAAATCCGAAATATATGTTTAAACAAAAAAGGCGTGGAAGAAAGTTTCCCATTTGACGAGGAAACGCTCGTTTTTAAAGTTGCGGGCAAAATGTTTTGTCTCTTGAATTTAGAGCCGCCTCATATTGTGAACGTAAAATGCGATCCCGAAAAAGCCGTTGAATTAAGAGAATTATACGATTATGTAATTCCGGGTTATCATATGAATAAAAAACATTGGAACACTATTGAACTAGATAAAAACGTTAATTACAATCTTTTGCTTGAATGGATTGACGATTCCTATAATCTTATTGTAGGCAGTTTAAGTAAAAAAGCGCAGGAAGATTTGAAAAAGACTATCTGAAATAAACCTCCTTCAGATATGCTTCAATCAATTTATCGGTAAACGCTTCAAAATCAATTTCCACCGCTCCAAACATTTTTAAGTGATCGGTTGCAAATTGTACATCAAGCAAAACAAACCCCTTTTTTCGTAGATGCTCTATCAAATAGACCAGTGCCGCTTTAGATGCCTGCTCAACTAGCGAAAACATTGACTCGCCAAAAAATGCGCCACGATAAGTAATGCCGAATAGCCCGCCGACAAGTTTTTTTTCTGAGAACACTTCAACTGAATGAAGATTACCGAGCTTAATTAAATTTTTATACGCAGCAATCAATTCCTTAGAAATCCAGGTTTCATCCCTTTGCGCGCATAATTTAATAACGTCAAAAGTCGCGGAATCTATTCTATATTCAAAATTCATCTTTTTGATATGCGCTTTCAGAGAGCGGGGTACATTATATTTGTTCAATGGAATTACCGCTCTAACCTTGGGCATGTACCAATGAATTTCTCCGCCTTTGTCTGCCATAGGAAATGCGCCTCTTGCATACAGCGAGAGCATATTCATCGGTTCGAGAAGCATTTGAGAATCTATTTTATTTTCATCGGACATTTGAATATTATCTGTATAGAATTTTATGAATATTTTTATCAGTTAATTATTTTGCCAAAATTACGGAAGCATATTGAGAAACACTTTAAATAAATCACTTTTATTTTCCTTAACCGCAGTATTCCTCTGGTCAACAGTTGCCACCGCGTTCAAACTTTCTCTTGAATATTTGAGCTTTCCCCAGCTTTTGTTTTACGCTTCATTAACGAGCGCTATAATTTTCTTAATACTCTCTTCATGGCGCACAGAAAAGATGACCGTTGATATAGTTAAATCAGCTTTCTCGTTTAAAAGTTCTCTACTTGGCTTTATCAATCCCTTTTTATACTACATAATTTTGTTGAAGGCTTACACCCTGCTGCCCGCTCAAGAAGCTCAACCCCTAAATTTTACGTGGCCCATTGTGGTTTCTATTTTTGCGTCAATATTCTTGAAGCAGCGCTTAGCCGCAACAACGTTTTTTGGACTTTTAATTTCATTTTCCGGTGTGTTTGTAATTGCAACAAGGGGCAATATTTTTTCTCTTCAATTCAATAATCTTTTGGGCGTTTCTTTGGCAGTTGGAAGTTCGCTTGTATGGGCTGCTTACTGGACATTAAACCTTAGCGATAAAAGATCGAGCTACGTAAAACTATTTGGTTCATTTTTCTGGGGGTCTGTTTTTACTGCGGTCTATATTTTGTTTTTCGACTCATTTGAAGTACAAAGCATTTTCTTCATTACCGGCGCGGTGTATATCGGTTTCTTCGAGATGGGATTCACTTTTTATTTTTGGCTGAGAGGATTGGAACTAAGTAACGACAAAGCTAAAACGTCCACATTAGCTTATATTTCGCCCTTTGTTTCAATGTTGTTTATCGCATTCATACTCGGTGAAGAAATTTATCTATCCTCGCTTGCAGGACTTTTCTTAATTATCAGTGGAATTGTTTTTCAACACGTGTTTACTCGTCCTAAAAGTTAATCTTGATTTTTCGCTAATTGATTTTCCAACTCACTGCTTTTAGACAAGATACTTTTTAAGAATTCAAAAGTCTCAAAGGTTTGTCTTTCGTAAGGTCAATCAATCCATATACTTCATGTTTTCTACAATGGGTCAGTTTAGCCTCACTTGCTTATTAAAATATCGTCTTTGCTTAGAAAAATATTTTTTACCGTCAAACCAAAATTGTTTGATTTAGGAATATTATTCGGCGCTCTTTCTGAGCCATTTCTTTTAAACAGACCAGTAGAGTAGAGTGTGC
>JAHJTX010000289.1 GCA_018829545.1 Bacteroidota bacterium
ATTGAATATCGAATATTGAACAAGGAATAATGAATTTCGAAGTGAAAGCAATCTGTATTTCAACTTCATTGTTCGAAATTCCTTGTTCGATATTCATTATTCATTTTTTCCTTTAGTTTTTTTTCAAAGGGAAAAATGTAGTTCTTAGTGACTCGGCGGCGATAAAAAACAAAATCTTGCATCAAAGTTACCACTCAATAATTGTTACTCAAGTCTGAATTGAATTGGAACTGTAATTTGAACGCTAACCGCTTTGCCTCTTTGTTTTCCCGGAGTAAACATTGTTTGTTGTACCGCATTCATCGCCGCTTGATCGCACCCAGCGCCAATTCCTTTTATTAGTTCGGTTTTAACAACAGCGCCTTTGCTGTTTACAACGGCTTTAATAAAAACCCTGCCTTGAATACCGGCTCGTTTTGCTATTTCCGGATAGACAATCTTTTCTTGAATTGCTTTCATACCTCCGACCGGAGAGGGCATTTCCTCTACAGCAATAAAAACAACTTCATCGCTTTCAATCATCTTTTCATTAAAATGCACAACGTCGAATCTCACTTTAGAGTTTACGCCATTAATAACTTGAGGAGGAAATTTCCAGGATTCCATTATTTTGATGTTCGCTTCGTCAGATAGAGTGATGGGGTAATGAAGAATTTTTATCTTTGCGACATTTCCATTCTCGTCCAAAAATACGCGGTACTCAAGTCTGCTTGTGTTTTCATCAATCGTGAACTTATCAACCGGCGCATATATTCCATTAGATTCGGTTTTCTGAAATAGCGCCGGATTTGGAATTTCAGCAAACTCCGCTTCGTAGTTCGGGATTATTTCAACGGTTTTGTTTTCACTGCACGATAAAAGAAATAACAATACGGACACAAAAAATAATTGTTTCATAATGACCTCAAATATTTGCTTTAATAATGATTTCATTTTCAACATTGCCTTTAACTTCTGTTGCGGGCAAGCTGTTAAGCAGCAATTCGATTAATTGACTTTGCTGATTAACTTGCTGCGTTTTTATCTGAAGTGTTTCTTCATAGTTGTTTAATCGGTTGTAAAAAATTATTGAGAAAGTTAGGAGAATAATCGTGAGAGTGTATAAAACCAAATGAGGAACGAATTGCGGGAGTTCAAAAAACCGTTTCTCACTTTTAATCTGCCCAAAGGTCGAATGAAATATTCTCGCCTCCAATTCTTCGGGAAATTCTTTTACAGAGTCGTTGATTTCACTTTTCAGCAAATTCATTGACTTAAAATATTCGCGGCTTTCATCATTTATTGAAAGTTGTGTAAATAATAATGCTTCGGCTTCCTTTTTCAATTCGCCGTCAAAATATAAGTCTATCAAGTTGTTGATGTCTTCAGTTTTCATAATGTTCTCTTAATTTGAAACTTTTGATAAATATTTTTCGCCTAACCATGCAATTAATTTTTGTCTTGTTTTGTACAATCGGCTTTTTACAAGTTCTTCTTTTATCCCCAAAATGGAAGAGATTTCAGCGTAGCTCAAACCGCCATATTCTTTTAGTAAATAAACTTCTTTTTGTTCGGGAGGCAGGTTTTGTATCAGCTCAAAAATGTATTGGCGCATTTCCTTTAATTCATAATTTTCGCTTACACTATCCTCTGATTTAAGCTGTACAATTTTAGTATCGTCAGTTCCCCAGCTTTCCTTCCTCACTTTTAACTTTCGGAAGTGCATATAAATTTCGTTGCGCGCTGTTTTAAAGAGCCAAAAACCCGCGCTCTGCTTGTTGTTTATTATGTTCCAATTTTCAAAAAACTTTTCAAATACAACTTGAACAATATCCTCGCAAATCATTTTATCGCTCACCATCTTCAGAACAAAGTTATACAGTTTAGTTTTATAGCGGTTATAAACAAGCGTGAACTCAATAATATCTTTTGCGGATAAGCTCAATTATTCTCCTTTATTACTAAAGATGATTGAGATACAAAAAAGTTGCCTGGAATTTATTCGATGGAATTCAATACAGCGTTTTGAACTGCTTTATCAGAATAAATTGAGGAGTTGGGTTTTAGGATTTTCAGCGTGCAAGAATAAAAACCTCCTTTGTACATGAACACGATTGATCTGCTGCTCAGCAAGTTTTTATCCAGAAATTCAAATTCAATGCAGAGTTTATTGGCTAATCTGAAATTTGTTAAATCCCTGATGAGCTTAAAATTCTTTCCACCTTCTGCTTTCTTTGCAGCAAGAAACAATTTTGCAACTAAATCAAGTTCAGATTGAATACCGGATTTTGTTTGAAATGTGTTCACGTTTATTGAAATAATAACAATTGATGCGGAGTAATCATCTTTTACAAGCCACAGATCTATTCCGGATGAATCGTTAGCTTCCGGCGCAAACCAGTGGAGAGGGACATTTGCAGAAATCGATTTCGATTGATTAAAAACGATTTGGCTTGAAAGAACTGAATTTTGTTCAACTCTTTTTGTGCCCGCACAGCCGGGGAAAAAAACAACTCCAATAAGTAAAAGGTAAGCAAGGATGTGCAATCTTTTCACAGTCATAAATAGATGTCTTTTGTATTTCTGCCCGCAGGAATGGAATGTCACGAATAATGAAAAATAACCTAAACGCAATGAAAACAAGCTATTTAATTACCTCTTTTGTACTTCAATTCCTCGAGGGTAAGCAGCAAAGATATTCTGTGCGAATCATCAAGAGTTTCGTCTCTGTTCCCGCTGAAACTTGCAAACGAATAATCAATTTGAAGTTTGGGCAAATTAATTCCCGCACCAATCGTAAATTGCTTAACATCGTTGTAACCGGCTCTTATTAAAATTAAATTTTTATAGCCGTATTCGAGTCCAGTGTGCGTATCAAAAGAAACCGGTCCGAGATTAAAATAGGATGCAAATTCTCTTCCTTCAAAACGCATATCAACATCAACCGCAGGCAGTAAAACTCCGCCAAAAAATTCAATTGAATATGCAGCGCCGAGTTTCAATGTCGGAGTGATCAATTCAGTCCTGCCTTCGCTCCACGCAACAATGGTAGTCGTCGCATCCATTAAACTTGCTCCAAGCATAATTTTCTCCGATGGTTTATAAAAAGCGCCAACGTCAAAACCAATACCGGTAGCAGTATATTCCGCAATATTTCTCTGAATCAATTTTACGTTTGCACCCCAAAACAACTTATCGCTCTGTCTTTTCGCGAAGCTGAAATAAAAAGCCCAGTCGGTGTTTGAAAACTCTTTAATTTTAGATGGATCAAGTCCGGCGTTTGGAGATGAGATATCGGTAATTATCTTTCCGTCCAAATCAACCAAAGCGTTTCGAGTGTCGGGAATTCCATCAATGCTTAATCGTATTGCACTTACGGCAAAACTCAGGTCGTCTTTGTAGGGAATTGCAAAAGCGGCGTAGTTGTAATTAATTAAATTACCAAAACGCTCT
The DNA here is from genome assembly GCA_018829545.1 of Bacteroidota bacterium. Taxonomy (GTDB): domain Bacteria; phylum Bacteroidota; class Ignavibacteria; order Ignavibacteriales; family Melioribacteraceae; genus JAHJTX01. The sequence goes on from JAHJTX010000289.1 coordinate 3,433, forward strand.
TCGTGCATTAAAGCAAATTGAGGATAATCAATTTTGGCAAGACCGGCGGGATTCCAGTAAGCGGCTGTAACATCGTTCACTAATGCGGTTTGCGCGCCGCCCATTCCTAATGCTCTTCCGCCGACACCTATAGCCATAAATTCACCGGCGTATTTTGCAATTGTTTGGGAGAAAATATTGCCTGAATAAAACAAAGCAACTAGTAATAATATTTTATTTTTTTTCATGTTTTAGTCATCAGCTAAATTGTAAATGATTCCGCTGTGAAAATTGTCATTTTGTTTAGTAAAATCAAGTGCAAATATTTGTAACAACAAGAAATTGAACACGGATGACACGGATTAAACCGATTTTCACAGAAATCACTTGAACTTAATTAAGGATGAATCGTAATCCTCAACATTTTCGAAGCCGAGTAAATTGAGTAATGTTCCGGTAATGTTCGTCAATCCTGGATTTTTAATTCCACTCATTTCATATTCACCGTTAAACTCAGGATCATATATTATAAACGGAACTGCGTTCAAAGTATGTGAAGTTTTTGCAGATTTAACTCCTTTAGAAACCGTAAACATTTCATCTGCATTGCCATGATCTGCGGTGATAACTGCAATTCCATTCAATTCATCAATAACAGGAAGAAGTTTAGCCAAACACTGATCAACAGTTTCTACGGCTTCTATGGCAGCTTCCATTTTTCCTGTGTGTCCAACCATGTCTCCGTTTGCAAAATTAACTCTGCCGAATTTGTAATTTCCGGATTTTAAGAGTTCAATTGTCTTTTCGGTAATTTGGTCAGCTTTCATTCTCGGCGCTTTGTCGAACTCAATTCTATCGGAAGGAATTTCAACATACTTTTCAAGTTTCTCGTTTATATAGCCAGATCTGTTTCCATTCCAGAAGTATGTTACATGTCCAAACTTTTGCGTTTCCGAAATTGCAAATGAAGTTACGCCGGATGCACACAAATACGAACTCACGGCTCTATCGATTGCCGGAGGTTGTACAAGATAATGCTTTGGAATGTGTAAATCGCCATCGTATTCCATTATGCCTGTGTAAAAAACATCAGGAACTCTTTTACGGTCAAATTTATCAAATTCTTTTTCATCAAAAGCGCGGGAGATTTCTATCGCCCTGTCGCCCCTAAAATTAAAAAACACTACTGCATCTCCATCCTCAATTGTTCCAACGGGAACGCCGCCATCATCCGCAATAACAAACGATTCGAGATACTGATCAGTTATTTTAGGATTTTCATCGTACATCGTTTGGATTGCACCTTCGGCAGATGTGAATTTTCTTGCATCGCCAAGCACATGCGCATTCCACCCGCGTTCAACTATGCTCCAATCTGCTTC
>JAHJTX010000290.1 GCA_018829545.1 Bacteroidota bacterium
ATATTTTGAATTACAATTTATGTGGCTGCTGAGTAGTAACTTTATTTTTAATATATCGTCCTTACGGGACTAATTACAAAAATGTTAAGTCACAATATTTATGAAAATATGTACTAAGATAGAACAATGCGACAATTTAATCAAAGGAGCAAAGAACGGATTAGAATTTACAAAAAACTTAAAAGCATCAAAAGAATTTGCGTAAATACCAATAATAGTTATAACCGTCCATGCATTTGAAAATGACAGGAAAAACGCATTCGAAACCGGACGCGATGATTATTTATCAAAACCATTTACCAAAGAGTTATTGCTTGATACTATTGCAAAGATTGTATAGCAGATAATTTGGAATATTTGTTTATAGTTAAGTGTTATGTATGAAATTAGAAATTATCATCCAAGCGATCTTACCGCGCTTTACAGAATCTGTTTAAAAACCGGAAACAGCGGTAAGGATGCAACGGATTTACACAGTGATCCTGAAATTATTGGTCATTTTTATGCTGCGCCCTACGCTGTTTTTGAACCCGAACTTAGTTTTATTGCAGCGATTGATAATGCGCCTTACGGTTACATAATTGGAACGAAGGATTCCACAGCGTTTAGAGACAAGTGCGAAGAAGAGTGGTTTCCGGTTTTAAGAGAAAGATATAAAATGCCGGCAGCCGAAGATACTTCACACGATGCAAAAATCATTCGTTTAATTCATGCCGGGCTAATCGTTAAAGATGAAGTAAAAGATTATCCCGCGCATCTTCACATTGATATTTTACCCGAACTTCAGGGACAAGGAATTGGAAGAAAGTTGATGGACACGTTTATTGCCAAACTAAAAGAATTGAATGTGCCCGCCATGCACTTGGAAGTAGGGAAATCCAATCTCAACGCAATACAATTTTATGAAAAAATGGGATTTCACATTATTCACGAATATGAGCAATCGATTGCATTTGGGATGAAATTTGAAGATTGAACGCACAAAGATAAATTTCCGGTAACCGCTTAGTCGAAAGCCTTTTTAAATTTTAGAAATTCTTCTTTCAATTCTTTCAATTCATTTTCAAGAGCAGTAATTCTTAACTCCAATTTATCTTCTTCTTGGTCAACTATGGTAAGCTCAAGTTTCGGTTCTCCGCAAAATAGATGCGTAAATCTGCGCTCTCTGCCGGAATCTCTTGGGAGTTTGATAACAAATGGTCCGTCTTCCCTTTTTATTAATTTTTCCAATGTAAGATCCACTTCCGTTAAATCAGCGAAATTATAAATTCTGCTCGTCCTACCGCGAATTTCTCCTACCGTTTGAGGACCGCGTAAAAAAAGAACACAAAGCGCGGCAGTTTCCGGAAGAGATAGTTTGTAATATTCACTGAATAGCTGCCTGAATTTTGGAACCCGGTATTCTGCTCCCGTCACTTTTGTTGCGAATCCTTTTTCTCTCAATTTCTCCGTAGTTTCTTCAACAAACATTTCATCGTAGTTTACAACCGGATTTCTACTAGACTTTTGATTGCATGCGTTTGTTAATGCATTAATAGTCATCGGATAATATTCCGGAGTTGTATTTTCTTTTTCGATTAATGATCCAATAATTCTGATTTCTTCGTGAGATAATATTTCCATAATTCAGCTTCTTCATTTAGTGGTTGTACGAATATAGCTTTAGAGAAATTCAATTTCAACAGACGTATTGCATTCAAGCGCAAACCGGAATTCAATGTTGTTTTCAGTTTGGTTAGCATGCGAATATTTATTTGTAGTGAATTGCTTTTCCCGAAGGAATACCTTTAACACAAATGATTTGCTTGTCCGCTGGTTTTTAGCTGATTCTTTTTAAGTTTGCACAAGTTAACCGGTCACCTTACGCAGAACTTGCAGCACGATCCCGAAATTTATAGGGGTCGTAAAAAACAAGCATTTTATCGAAGCTTCGCTTCGATCTACAATATAACAATCAAATATTCTGTTCCAAAATATAGTATAGTAAGACTACGCGTATATAACATGATGGGACAATTGGTTAAGGGACTTGCTGATGCCTATAAACCGCCAGGATTTTACTCTATAGAATGGAACGGTACCAATTAGAATAATTCCAAAGCTGCAAGCGGAATATATTTCTTGAGATTTGAAAGTGATAATTTCGTAGCCACTGAAAAAATGATTTTGCTCAAATAGGAGTTTATTGAATTATGGTGCAGGTTAAGAGTTGAAGAGCGCCAACCAAGATATTTAATTGAAAACGGTTTCTTGGAAAAATTAGAGGATTTTGAGTTTGAAGGCAGAAATGTTTTGGCAAGCAGGCTCGGTTATAGAATTACGTATTGACTTTGAATCACACAACTCTTAATTTGAATTAACAGTATCAATGAGGTTGTTAGATGCTAAATATTTTTCTCTTTTCTTGTCTTTTTAAAACTGAAATCGGTTTCGGAGTTATTATTAATAGATGTTTATCGAGAAAACTATTCTTAGCAGACGGGAATAAAAGTGATCGGGTTTACAATCCGTATGGAGTGAAGTAGATTGAATTAAATTATTATAAATCAATATTTTAGAGGAATTCAACTAATTTGTCAGGGATTCTTAGACAGATTAAATTTCTGGGTTACACACCGACAAGTTAAGAGAATACATCGGGTTAACTTATAGTTATACCCCTAAGCATAACAAAAAGAATTGATTTTTAACATGGTATTGAATATAATATCACAATGAAAAAATACAAAATTGTCGTTGATACTAATGTTATAGTATCATCATTACGCTCAAAGATTGGTTACTCATATAAGCTTCTTTCAATAATAGATGATGAAAGAATAAAAGTATTTATTTCGGTTCCAGTGATTCTGGAATATGAAGATGCTATTAAAAGAGAAAAATGAGATATTAAGTTTAAGAAGTCTGAAATAGATGATTTCTTAGATTTTATTTGTCTAATTGGTGAACAAAGAAAAATACATTACTTATGGAGACCATTCTTGAAAAGACCGCAAAGATGATATGTTTCTTTAATTAGCCGTAGAATCAGAAAGCGATTTTATAATTACATTCAATAAAAGAGATTTTGAAGGGACAGAGAATTTTGGAATTAAAACAATAATACCGAAAGAATTTTTGAAAGTGATAGGAGATAAAATATGAGCACCATAAATTTAAGATTGCCAGAATCATTACATAAGAAAGCTCGTGAATTAGCACGAAAAGAAAATACTTCAATAAATTAATTAGTTTCTTCAGCCTTGGCAGAAAAAATATCAGCATTAATGACAGAAGAATACATAGACCAAAGAGCTAAACGAGCAAACAAGGAAAAGTTTAGAAAAGTTTTAAGCAAAGTTCCTGATGTTACGCCGGAAGAATACGATAGATGAAAACAATTATAAGGTTTGGAAAAAAAAGGCTTATACAAGGTGTGGGGGTATAACAAGTGGCTCAAGGCGACAGCCCCGATACTAATGTTAAATATGTGAATCGGGGTAAACTGTTTTCGCATTCGGCATTTTAGCTATTTTAAAGTTTATCGTTCCGTGTCAGCAATGTTGTTCAAGGTAGTCTTGCTATGAAAATATTTTCTTAATTATAAAAATTGTTTAACAAATTCGGCATTGTAGTTTTGGGCTGCGCCTTAGCCACAATGCCGTTATACGCAAAAGAAATTAAAGCTTATAAATATTTCTAAAGGAAGAATAAATGAAAAGAAAAGCAATTTTAACAATTAGTTTAATTTTTATAGTTGGAATATTTCAGTTGGGTTGTTCACAAGAAAGTGATTCAATAACAATTAAAACAATTTCTTTTGATACATCTAATTATATTGTTCTTGACTCGGTTAGAATTTCTCCTGCTTTTAATTTTACTTTAGCGCTTGATAAAGATGGATATCATTTAGGAGAGAATATTAAAATATCATTTAGAATAAATGATCCGCCGGTTTTTGATGCTTCATTTAGTTTTAAAATAATATTTCCAAATGAAGAAAAACTTGGAATAGAGATATATAAAGATTCTTCGTTGATTTATAAGTATCCACTTCAGTTAATTAATACTAATACTCCGGATACTTTATTTTTACCGGAGATTCTTTATCATAACTGGAATCAAATTGATAATGATTCTAAACAAGTTGAAGTTGGAGAATATACTATTAAAGCATACTTGCTGCACAATGCCTATTCCAAGCTCATCCAACAAAAGAAATTTATAATTATTAATTAAAGAATTCACTTTATCAATTTGCGTATAACCAGCGCCTCAATCCGCCCGCCATGTTTAGTGCGGCGGATTTGTGATTTTTGTAATTGTGTTTTAGTTAATGATTTTGTTCTAAGTGTTCGTACTAATTAACTTGCCTTCGGTGCGTACTGAGAAAGTTACGCACCTACGGCTTAATCATCGGCGATTGTTTTTTAAGAGGCATTCTTGTTCCGGGGCGCCGCTTATCGGCAACGTCGTTATACCCATAAGTTTTTCTAGGGAGTTATTTTGGTTTTTTCAATTAATCATAAAAAGCATTTTTTAATATTATTGATTATCACAATCTTTACTACAATTATATATTCCCAAGTTGATTCCACAAGGCTTAAAGATAATACAATGGTTTTTAGTCCAAGTGTGCACAGTATACAAATTGATGCAACATCAATTATCCTGATGAACCAAATTGGCGGAGAATTTGATTTTGATATCTTTAATCTAAAAAATAAAAACGTTTGTATTGGAACAAGAGTAGGAATTGAGCACTATTATTTGAATAACTTTGTAGATAAATATTACGGCTCACCATTTACCAATTATAATTTATATACAAGAATAAACAGTATGACTGATGATTTATCGATCAGTTGTCTTGTAGGAATAACATATTATACAAGTGATGATGTAAATTATTTGCCAAGTAAATATCTATTTAGAACTGGATTTGAAATAAAATATGGGACTACTGTTGGAATTTTATTGAAAGGTTCAACATCTTTAATTAAAGATACATCCTTTTTGGGTGTCGGAGTTTATTTAGGTTATAGTCATAATTAACAAAATGGGTATAACCAGCAGCCCGAGCCGACAGCGTACTCGCATTCGGCAGTTGTATAATTTTTATTGTAGTCGTTCCGTATCGGCTAACTTGTTCAAGGTTGTAATGCAATGAAAAATTTTTAATAATTATTAGCGTGGTAGTTTTAAGCAAACTGTCTGTTCTGGGCTTCGGCGCAACGCCGTTAGGCAGTTTGCTAATTTTTTGAAGGTGGTAATTATGAGAAAGCTAATGTTTGTCAAAATATTATTTCTTTCAGTGCTTTACACTTTTTCTTCTGTGAACTCTCAAACTTATGATTTGCGATCCTATTTTCTTGTTGGAGTTGGTCACGAAAGTTGGATAACTTTTGACTATGAATATGCAGAATTTAATAACAGCTCACATCACGATTCGTCATCTATTCTCGAATCATTCCATGGTAATTTAACAATATCTGATTATAGCATAGAATTCAATGCTGATACAATAAAATACAACTTGTTAATCTCGAAGGAAGGGACAAAGGTACTTAGGACATTCTATGATACTTTGTCGGCTGAAAATATTGAGCTTGAATATATTGATTCTGTTTTTGTAATTGAGGGCATTAAAGATATTGCTGGAGACGGCTATATTTTCGGATGGATATTTCCTGATACATTAGTCGAGTCTATTTATGATACTTCGGATTCTATACCGATGTATCCATATTCAAGATTGTACAGTTATTACGATATGAATAAAGATGATTCGTTATTTTATTCAAATGATACATTATTTATTCATTATAGACCTAAATATAATAACAATGTTGATTCTTATTATTCAATTGATTATAAATTATATTCGATGTGGGATATTCTTTCTTATTCAAGATACTACTCATATTTTGGTGAAGGATTTTTTGAAAATTACAAATTCAAATCCGTCAAGTGGGCTAGTGTCAATAATCCTAATGAAAATAATCTAGCAAACAGTATTTCTCTGAGTCAGAACTATCCGAACCCATTTAATCCCATAACTAAAATAAATTATCAACTTCCGAAGTCTAATTATGTAAAAATATATGTGGCCGACATTCTTGGTTCAGAAATAGAAATATTGGAGGAAGGATACAAGAATGCTGGATTTTACGAAATAGAATTTGATGGAAGCAGGTACCCAAGTGGTGTATATATTTATAGTATAAATAATTCAGAAAGAATATTATCAAAGAAAATGCTTATTCTTAAATAGTGCCAAATGTTAAGAGGAAATAAGCGCTACGATAAAAATAGTTTAGTAGAGACGTTGCGCGCAACGTCTCTACGGTTATAAATTTTTATCAAAAATTTCACTCAAAGCAAATTTACAGATTTCATTTTCTGCTCGTTCAAATCTACTAATATAGATTCTGTTATAACTTATAAAGCCGGCAGCGCAGTGAATCTGTTAAGATGGATGAGCGTACGAACAATTAAAGAAACATTCGTCCCGCCGACAGATTGGCGATATCCTTTCATGGATGAAAAATAAAATTGTTCTAAATTGGTTAATCAAAAAGCATCCTGATACCAGGATGCTTTTTTTTCTTTAAAACTTTCCAACAAAAGATAGTATTGTAAAAAACAACGCTGAGCTTATTAACACTGCCGAAGTTACAGCAAATCGTCTTAGTAAGTTTTCTTTTAACTGAATCAGCTTAAATTGATTTTCACTTTCACTCAAGGTTACCAAATAATCACCCATGCCGATATTCCAGTTATTAAAGCTATTCGTGGTTGTAGTTTTCATTTTGTGTGCTCCCGAATTAATTGAAATAAATAATTCCTCATTCACCAAACAATTATTGTATTCAGCAAAAAATTGGAATTATGTTTTTTCAAAAATAAATTATTTTATTGAGGATGGGAATATCTTTTTGGGTGGGTAATACGATAATAGATTTAAATCACAAAATGAAATTTGGGTTGTTTAGTGTTAATTCGTGAAATTAGTGGCAAGTTTTTTCTGTAGTTCGCAGCTCATCATGAATTAACGAATACATCAATTTGCAAAAGAAAAGAAAAATGATTTCTATAAAATTCAAAATCTTAATAACTTTGCTTTATCGTAAATATAAATAGCAGGCAAAAATGAAGATACACGAATTCCAGGCAAAAGAGCTTTTAAAGAATCACGGCGTAGCTGTACAGGACGGAATAGCAATTAAAAAATTATCGCAGTTCGATAAGGCAGTTGGCGCTTTAAAGAAAAGAGGAATTAATCAGTTCGTAGTTAAATCCCAAATTCACGCAGGCGGAAGAGGTAAAGGCAAATTGTACGATCCCAAAACTAAGGAGTTGGTTCTCGAAGGCGGAGTTAAGTTTACAACTTCCGAGAAAAAGGCAAAAGAATACGCAGAGAAAATGCTCGGCAATATTTTAGTAACAATTCAAACCGGCGCCGAAGGTAAAAAAGTAAAAACACTTTTCATCACAGAAGGGCTAGATTATAAGACCGAGCTTTATCTTAGCATACTTCTCGATAGAGGTGTTTCCAAAAATGTTATCATGGCGTCTACGGAAGGCGGAGTAGAAATTGAAAAAGTTGCTGATGAAACTCCTGAGAAAATTATTAAAGTTTGGATTGACCCGGCAGTTGGAATTCAAGCGTTTCATGCCAGAGAACTTGGTTTTGGTTTGGGCTTAACGGGAAATGCATTTAAGGACTTTGTTAAGTTTTTGCCGAAGCTGTACAATGCTTATGAAAAATCTGACGCTTCGATGCTTGAAATTAATCCTTTAATTATTACTAACGACGACCGAATTGTTGCTCTGGATGCAAAAATGAATTTTGATGATAATGCTTTATACAGACATCCGGAAATATTGGCTTACCGTGATTTAGATGAGGAAGATCCGTTGGAAATTGAGGCTTCTAAATTTAGTTTGAATTACATTAAGCTAGATGGCAACGTTGGCTGCATGGTAAACGGCGCCGGATTGGCAATGGCAACGATGGATATTATTAAACTTGCCGGCGGCGAACCAGCTAACTTTTTGGATGTTGGCGGTGGAGCAAATAAAGAAACCGTCGCTAACGGATTTAAAATTATTCTTTCCGATAAAAATGTTAAGGCGATTTTAATTAATATCTTCGGCGGAATTGTCCGCTGCGACCGCGTTGCACAAGGTGTTATAGATGCAGTAAATGAGATTGGCGTAAAAGTTCCTGTAGTTGTTAGACTTGAAGGAACTAATGCCGAAGAAGCCGGAGTACTGTTGGTAAAATCCGGATTAAACTTTGAAGTTGCAAAAACGCTTCAAGAAGCTGCAGAAAAAGTTACCGTAGTTTTAAAAAAATAATTTGCTGTTAATATATTCCTCCGGGGTTCTATAAACCTCGGAGGAAACTTTTAAAATATTATTTCTGTTCTTCAACTTTGCAAGTAGAAAGTCCCAAAGCAGAATAGGCGCCGCAGCTTCCCATTAACCCTGTTCCTAATGGAAGCAGCGCAACCAAACCCCACCAGCTTTGGAAGTAAATTCCTGCAGCGGCAATTGCAACGCCTATAACTATTCTTACTGTTCTATCAACTGATCCAACATTTTTTTTCATTGTTTCTCCATTTTTAAGTGTGCAAATTAGATGCGTAGTCTTTTAAGAAGATTCGTACAAAAATATAATCTGAATCACACTATTCCAACTTTTAGTTGATAAAGTTATCTCTAATGAATATTTTGAACAAGCCTATAATCAATTAAGCTGTAATTAATTCCAAACCGAAAATAATATGAAGAAACTAATATCTTTGATCTGCCTAATCCTATATTTATCTGCCTAATCCTATATTTAAATGGCTTCTCTCAAACTGCCGATTTTAATAACGATATAACCAATACAAATAAGTCCGATGTGTATCTGCAGGGATTTTATTGGAATTCAGTTCCGGGCGGAGTTTGGTGGGATTCGCTTTCATCATTAGCGCCAGCTTTGTCTTCTTCGGGATTTGGAGGGATTTGGATTCCATCGCCAATTAAAGGAAACGGCGGCGGATTCTCAATGGGATACGATCCTTACGATCATTATGATTTTGGCGAATACAATCAGAAAGGTTCAAAGGAAACAAGATTCGGAAGCAGATCAGAATTAATAAGAATGGTTAACTCATTTCACGAAGTTGGAATTGAAGTTTTTGCAGATGCAGTTATGAATCACATGAACGGAGGAGAGAAGAAAATCGCTTATGAATGTACCCCCCCAAACCATCCGGATTCTGCATATTTGCTTTTTGATTATCCAAATGGGTCAAAAAGGTTTCGTAAAAATGCGTCACATTTCTATCCGAATTCGCAGACCTGCGATGTTAATCCCGATTATCATGGCGCTAGTGATCCTATTTTTCAGTTCGGCGAGTGGATTGCCCACGATAGATCATTTGTGCGCGATAGTTTAATTGTGTGGGGTAATTATCTTAGAAAAAATATTGGGTTCGATGGATTTAGAATTGACGCCGTAAAAGGAATTGATCCTGCATTTATGGGTCCGTGGTTGCAAGCAGTTAACAGCGATGGATATGCTGTTGCCGAATACTTCGGTGGAACAGAGCAAATCAAGTTTTGGCTTAATGCCGCAAAAGGAAACGGCGGAGAAGTGGCAATGTTCGATTTTCCTCTCCGCTTTGCTCTAAAAGATATGTGCGATAACACTACTGGAAGTTTTGACATGAAATCTCTTGATTGGTCGGGTTTAGTTAACTCAGGAGTTTCAGGTTATAACGTCTCCACGTTTGTTGAAAATCATGATTTGGATAGAATTGGTTGGGACGGCGCTGGCTCCGATGATCCCGGACATAGCCCAATTGTTAAAGACAAACATTTAGCATATGCGCACATAATTTTTTCAGAGGGTAGACCTTGCGTGTTTTTTAAGGATTATTTTGAGTATGGCTTCAAAGGTAAAATCGATACTCTAATTTGGATAAGACAGAATTTTCTTGGCGGCGGTACCGCCAAGAGAGATCAACTCAATTCATATTTTATTAAACAGGATGGGAATCAAGATCAAGCCTTACTTTCTTCTGACGTTTATATTGCGAGAAGAAATGGCTATGGAGACCAGATTGGCGGTTACCTTTTAATAAACGATAATCCAAGTATGTGGATTGATGTTTGGGTTGATACCGAAAGCACCGTTGGAACAATATATCGAGATTTTACGGGTAAAGATGCGGATAAAACCGTTGTGGGTCCCGACCCTGGCGGCAGCGGAAAAAATAGGATGAAACTTTGGGTTCCGCCGAGAAGCTATACTATTTACGTTGCGAATACATCTCTGGGTATTAATCATCCCCCGATAGTGAACTCTATTCCGCCCCAAACGGCATACACAAATTCCAAATTCATTTTTCAACTTGTATACAATGATGCCGACGGTGACAAACTGAACTTTGCTTTGAGTGATAATCCATCGTGGCTGAACATAAATGACAAAGGATTGATCAGCGGAATTGCACCAAATAGTTCTGTGGGCGATTTCGAAATACAGGCGACAGTCTCCGATCCGGGCGGCAGTACGGCTTCAGTAACTTTATTTTTGTCAGTAAAATACAATACTGCGCCAATACTTACTGCAGTTGAAGATTTGGTAGTTACTGCAACAGAGAGGTTCGAATTCCCTTTGGCTGCCGTTGATGAACAGAACGATACTCTCCGCTTCTCTCTTCTTCAATCACCATCATGGTTAAAGTTGGGCGAATTCTCAGGAATAATCAGTGGAACTCCTTCTTTGGATGATATTGGACAGCATCAAATTAATTTAAGTGTTACCGATGGAAAAGGAGCATACGATTCAACCAACTTTATTATAAATGTTCTGGAGAAGAAGGACTCGATTATTGCCACATTCGGCAAACCATTTATTGACGGCGCTGTGAATATCGATAAAAACGATTGGCTGGATGACTGGTTGATTATCGCCGATTCCGACACAGACAGCTATTGGAATCCCATAACTCCGATTCCCGATAACGAATTGTATGCAGTCTTCGCAACGTGGGATTCAGACAGTTTGTATATAGGAATTGATTATAAAATAAATGACAGCTACAATACTTTCATGCTTTATATCGATGCTGGAAAAGAAGGCGGCATTACTGATTTCAATTCTCAAAATGGCTATTTGGGTGATTATGCAAAAAATTTCGCCTTTGCCTCAGAAAACACAATAGATTTATTTATAGCAGATTACTATATAAATGCACCAAATTTATTTGCCTGCGATACGAATAATAGTTTGGATATTACGGAGAAGATGAACGGCAAAAGAGGGAAAAATGCAGAAGACCTCGAAGCTGCAATTTCGTGGAATGATATTTACAATCTTGGCGAAGGCTTAATCCCGCAGAACGTTGAACTTAAATTTGTGGCGCTTGTTGCCGGCGGATTCAATTGGGGGGCGGGTGATTCGGCTCCTGATAATTTTAGCGTGGATGGCAATAAAGGTCCCGATAGTTTAATTAATCTTACTAAAATATCTCCGGATAAAGACGGCGATGGAATTCCCGATCCTACTATATTCATTTCTGAAATAGCAGAAACCAATTCATTTCCGGCTCATTTTGAACTGAAACAGAATTACCCCAATCCGTTTAATCCCAGCACAATAATCCAGTTCTCAATCTCGCATGATGAATTCACTACAATAAAAATTTATGACGTGCTGGGGAAAGAAATTCAAACATTGGTTAGCGAATTTAAAAAAGCCGGAGCATACAAAATAGAATTTAGCGGCAATATAAATGATCAACAACTAAGCAGCGGAGTATATTTTTATAAATTAAACTCCGGCAAGTTTTCTGTCGTTAAGAAAATGGTATTAATTAGGTAGCAAGTTAAAAAGCTTGCCACTAATTGCACTAATTATCACGAATAATAAAGGCTTCCAAAAGAATTACAAACTGCTTCATTTTTATAAGACTTTGCTGCTTTGGTTGTGCGCTTATTAATCCATTAGTGCAAATTCGGTACGCCAGGCAACGCGTATGTTAAAATAAATAACCTAACCCGGATAAACCGGAAAAACCAAGAAACAAATTTCAAAACTTGTCCCGATTATCTTGTCGGGATAAATCACAATTCTCAATTTCCAATCACCACCCCCCCCTAGTGTTTGGAACATTGTTATTTGCTATTTGGAGCTTATTTGAATTTTGTTCTTTGCCATTTGTTATTTTCTGCCATAAAAAAC
>JAHJTX010000291.1 GCA_018829545.1 Bacteroidota bacterium
GCAAGATAGTCCTTGCCTATTCCATAAAAACAATTTCTTGATGCAATTCCGTGACCCATTCGCGATAGAATTATAGAAGTATCTTTTGCCGATTCTCCGTGAGACAATTGCATTTTATCCGCAGTAAGATCGTGTGCGTGCCCGCCGAGTTGAGTCATGCCGGCTTCCATGGAATTTCTGGTTCTGGTCGACTGCTCAAAAAATATCATGAATAATGTTTTATGAGAAAGATGTAAGTGCTCTTCCTCGTTGTAAAATTTTTGCTTCAAATCAAATGAACGCTCGAATACTACGTCAAGTTCTTCTTTCGTCCAGTCCTCGCATGTTAAAAAATGCTTGCCTTTTAAATTCATTTTTTCTCCGTTGATAGAACGCGGATGACACAGATTTAACGGATCACCGCAGATTATTTATTTTAATTTGTATAATTTTTTTTGACTTACTTACAATTTCTGAAACATAATTTTTTTTCTTTTCTAATAACATCCGTGAGCATCATTATAATCAACATCATCTGTGTTCTTTTAATACGTCAACGCAAAAAGAGCATAAAATGCCGATGCCTTTACGAGATGATCGATAGGCACTTTTTCATTCGGGGCGTGCGCTAATACTTCATTACCGGGACCGAATCCGATTACCGGAATATTATAAATACCATTAATAGTTACTCCGTTTGTTGAAAAAGTCCATTTATCAATCAAGGGTTCTTTGCCAAATAATTCCTTAAAGGTCTTTAACCCTTTTTGAATTACTTCATGGTTTTCATCAACCTTCCACGTTGGATAATATTTCTCCATTCCATATTCCAAGCCGGTGAACGCCTTTTCGCGATAGTTTAGCAATTGGACATCTGCTTTATCGTTTTTAGCGATATCCCTAATTTGGTTCAAAGCAAGTTCTTTATCCTCGCCCCAGGTGAGTCTTCTATCGAGATGGATTCTTGAATAATCACTAACAGCACAAAGCGAAGGGCTGTTCGATTTGAATTCAGTGACCGTAATAGACCCTTTACCTAAAAAGGAATCGGCGGCTAAATTTTCGTTCAGCTTTTCAATTTCCAGCGCGGCTTTCGATCCCATATAAATAGCATTTACGCCGCGTTCGGGCGCTGAGCCGTGACAGGAAATACCATTAAACTCTACCGCCATTTCCATTCTTCCTCTTTGACCGCGGTAGATATTAAGATTTGTCGGTTCCGAAACGACAACACATTCCGGCAATATTTTATCCTCTTCAACAATGTATTTCCAGCATAGTCCGTCGCAGTCTTCCTCAATTACAGATCCAACAAAATAGATTGTTAAGTCATTCTGCAAACCGATTTCCTTAATAATTTTTCCTGCCGTGATAAAAGCTGCGATTCCGCCTTTCTGATCAACCGTTCCCCTGCCAAGAACGTGCCCGTCTTTTATCTCTCCTCCTAACGGTTCAAATTCCCAATTGTCCAGATTGCCAACGTCAACGGTATCGACGTGTCCATCAAATGCAATAATTCTTTTACCGTTTCCGATTCTCCCGATAACATTTCCGAGTCCATCTATAAACACTTCATCAAAACCTGCATCGGTCATCATTTCTTTAATCTTGTTTACAACTTTTTCTTCACGGAGACTTAACGATTTAATTTTTACGAGTTCCGATAAATTCTTGGCTGTGTACTGTTCATATTTGGCGGCATAATTTAAAATATCTGCTGAGAGGTTCATAGGTTTTCCTAAATTTAAAATAGTAAATAGGTTGGCTGATTGAGCGCTGAAGAGAGGATTTTACATAAAAACAATTGCATGAAATCTCTAAAAATTTAGGACAAAGATAGCAAAATATTTTTTTATTATTACATTCATAATAAAGCAATTCTATATTTTGCAGCAAACAGTAAGGAATAGTTTATGTCAGACAAAATGTGTCCTCTTTCATTTTCATCGACTCTTAATTGGATTTATGGTGAGTTAAAAAAAGACAACTCAATTTTTGGGATTCATCGTGATTCGTTTGTTCTTAGGAATTTAGATTCTTCTTTGGAATTGTTTGATCATAAACTCGGCATTCCTATTGGTCCCGCAGCCGGACCGCATACGCAGTTAACTCAAAATCTTGTTTCTGCGTATTTAACCGGAGGAAGATTTTTTGAATTAAAAACCGTTCAGATTATGGACGAATTAGAAATCAGTAAGCCATGCATTGATGCGCAAGACGAGTGCTACAATATTGAATGGTCACAGGAGCTTAAGGTAGATCAGTCAATTGATGAATATATTAAAGCCTGGCTGATAATACATTTTCTGAATTCTCTTTTCAACAGCAATAGAGAGCTGCAAATAATTTTTAATATAAGCGTCGGTTATGATTTGAAAGGAATTCAATCTGAAAAGATTAATTACTTTATCGAAACTCTGAAGGACGCTTCCAAATATCCAAGTTTTCTCAAATGGAAGGAGGAGTTAATTTCTTTCTCCAAAATCATTTTCCATGATGATAAATTTCTTGCCAATAATAATGTGAAATCCACAAATGAGGAATTGGTTTCTGCAGTTGATTGCGTTAGTCCGCGAATTTCAAATTCTATGACGCTTTCTACTATGCACGGCTGCCCCCCGGATGAAATTGAAGCGATCGCAAATTATCTGCTCACAGAAAAAAAAATACACACATTCATCAAGCTTAACCCAACATTGCTAGGTTATGAATTTGTTAAGTCCACATTAAAAAATCTTGGGTACAATTATCTTACTCTTTCTGAAAGTTCTTTTGAACGCGACTTAAACCTCAATGATGCAAAAAGGATTGTTGCTAATCTAAAATCAAAAGCTGAAGAGCAGAATCTAACTTTCGGCGTTAAATTATCTAACACGCTTCCTGTTCAAAACTATAAGAACTATTTGAAGGATAAAGAGATGTATCTTTCCGGGCGCGCTCTTTATCCATTAACAATTAATTTGGCAAAATTAATCACTGAAACATTCGGGTGTGACATTTCTATTTCGTATTCAGGCGGCGCAAATTTGTTGAACACGATAGATATTCTCTCAACTGGAATAGCGCCAATTACCTACGCTACCGATCTTCTGAAACCGGGCGGTTATTTGAGATTGAAATCTATCGCGGAAAAAATACTGGCGCTGCAGATTGAACCTCAGTCGAACTTGAATATTGAATCAATATCACAACTGGCGGAGAGATCTCTCACTGAAAGCGTCTACCAAAAGCATTCTAGAAAAGTTAATTCGATTAAGCTGAATAAGCCACTTCCCGTGACGGATTGTTTCATCGCGCCATGCGTAGAAGCCTGTCCCATAAATCAGGATGTGCCTGAATACATTTCGTTAATCTCTCAAAATAGATTCGAAGATGCGTTCAATTTAATCACTAGTAAAAATTCTCTTCCGCATATAACAGGCTACATTTGCGATCATCAATGCATGTTTCACTGCACAAGAATAGATTACGATAAATCCGTTGAAATCCGCGAACTGAAAAAACAAGCGGCTCTTAATGGTTATAACGAATTAGC
>JAHJTX010000292.1 GCA_018829545.1 Bacteroidota bacterium
GTGGCAGGAAGTAAATACCCTAGATTAGTTATTATACTTTTGTTAACTTATTGACAGAGCTAATACATTTAGCCATTATTTTATACGTCACTGTATTTGTGAAATTATGCACTAAGTATCGGTGATATAATTGTAATAAAGCCGAATAGCAAAATATCCGCAGACGGTATAGTAGTAAGCGGAAAGAGTAGCGTGAATCAAGCTCCTATAACCGGGGAAAGCGTACCTGTTGATAAACTTCCGGTTGAAAACCCGGATAAGGATTTTTCGCAAGAGAAAGGAATAAAAGATGAAAACCGTGTTTTTTCCGGGACAATTAATGGAAATAATACGCTGGAAATTAAAGTAACCAAAGAAGCTAAAGATTCAACATTATCCCGGTTAGTAAAGCTGGTTAACGAAGCGCAAACGCAAAAATCACCTACGCAGATGTTAACAGATAAATTTGAAAAATATTTTGTTCCTTCAGTCTTAGTATTAGCTGTTATTCTCTTATTCGCTTTTTTGATAATAGACGAATCTTTCAGCGAAAGTTTTTACAGAGCTATGGCGGTTCTGGTTGCTGCAAGTCCCTGTGCTCTTGCAATATCAACACCAAGCGCTGTGCTAAGCGGAGTAGCGAGGGCTGCTAAAGGAGGCGTATTGATTAAAGGAGGAAGACCACTTGAAGATTTAGGCGTACTTACCGCTCTGGCTTTTGATAAAACCGGGACCCTTACCGAAGGTAAACCAAAACTTACAAAAGTTATTACCCTTAATAATACTTCTGAGAATGAGCTGCTTAAAACTGTAGTGGCTGTTGAAAGTTTGAGCGATCACCCGCTTGCAAAAGCTGTTGTAAGAGATGGAAAAGTTCGGTTGAATAGTGATGAAATTCCCGAAGCAAAAGACCTTGAAGCTGTCTTGGGAAAAGGTTTAAAAGCTTCACTTGGGGAAGATAAAGTATTTATTGGAAATCTTAATCTTTTCGATGAGTTGGACGATGAAAAGCCCAATGATGACATTAGAGATAAAGTTACAACTCTTGAAGCTGAAGGCAACACAACAATGTTGATTAGAAGAAACAAAGAATACGTCGGAATAATTTCCTTAATGGATACGCCGAGGAAAGAAGCCAAGAGTACGTTGGAAAAACTAAAAAGTATTGGTATTAAAAGGATGATAATGCTGACGGGTGATAATCAAAAAGTAGCTGATGCAGTTGCCAAAGAAATTGGACTCACTGACGCCTGGGGAAGCCTGCTGCCGGAAGAAAAAGTTAAGGCTATAAAAAAGTTAAGAGAAGAAGAATCAAAAGTAGCGATGGTTGGAGACGGCGTAAATGATGCGCCTGCAATGGCAAACAGCACGGTCGGAATTGCAATGGGCGCAGCCGGCTCTGATGTGGCATTAGAAACGGCGGACATTGCTTTGATGGCAGATAAACTGGAGACCCTTCCTTTTGCAATCGGTTTAAGCCGCAAAGCCAAAGGAATAATTAAGCAAAACCTGTGGATTAGTCTTGGTATTGTTGCTCTGCTTATCCCGCTAACAATTTCCGGTATTGCTACTATAGGTCCTGCTGTGTTAGTTCACGAAGGTTCAACCCTTGTAGTAGTATTTAATGCGTTAAGACTTTTGGCTTATAAACAATAACGAGAGTAATTTTTGATTAAATATTATTTTGTTGAGTGAAGATAGATATTATGAAAAAGTTAATTAATTATTTAGTAAAAAAGGTTTCTACGAATAAAGAAAATAAAATATTACTCGGAACTATACTTTTAGCATTAATTATTAGCTTTGTTCATTTCTTTACTTTCAGCCGCGAAGAAGTTTACCTTGAATTTTTATACGAACTTTTAACAAAGTTGTATTTTTTACCCGTTCTATTGGCAGCTTTATTCTTAGGTAAAAAAGGAGCGATACAACTAGCCCTGGTAGTTTCAATATTATATCTCCCGCATAGCATCGATACCAGTTTTTTTTCAAAACTTCATTTTACAGAAAACCTTACCGAATTAATATTAATCTGGGTAGTCGGAATAGTCTCCGGAGTATTGATAGATAAATTAAAAAGCGCCCGTGCAGAAAAAGCACGCTTAGCTGCACTAGAAAAAGTATCCTCTGTTATAAATATTGTTAATAACGATATAATGAATGATTATTCAGCTTGTGTAGGGTTAACAAGATCTTTAAAAAGTATTTATAATAATGGTGATGGAAATTCTTTTACCGCAAATTTGCTTTCAGAAAAATTAGAACGTTTGGGTTCACACATCTCACATCTATCCAACCTTGCAGCCCCTAAACCAATAAAGAAAAGCAAGTATAATTTGTTCCATCTAACTAAAAAATGTGTGAATGAAATTATACAGAACAATTCCGGTTACAATGTTTCGTTTGTGAATGGAACAAAACCACCCCCGGTTTATATGGATGTAAGGCAAGTTGAATTTGCTGTAAAACAAATATTACAAAGTTTCCTAGGACAAAATACCGGTAAAAAAGAATTTGTAGTATCAGCAGCAATGCATAATGAGATGGTTCAAATATCCTTAATCCTAAATGGAGAGAAAAAATCTCTCAAAAGTAAGAAGGTAGATGTGTTTGATTTAGTATCAGATCCGGAGACAGGATATTCCTTTGCATTAGCTTCTTCTATAGTAAAATCTCATGGGGCAAGGTCGAATTTGTAACAACTATTGACGGCATTAACTCAATTCATCTTTATATGCCGATCAATAATATAGATTATTATGATATAGACGATTAAGAAAATACTTTAGGAATAGTCATACAATTGAAAAGAATAAAAATAGGCTTAATAAATTCATTTAATTATAGAATAATCTAGGAGACATTTATGTTAGGTAATATTCTAGTAGTTGCTGCGTTAGTATCCGCTTTATATTCACTGTTAATGTACTATAAAGCATACAAAGGATTCGAAACGATCGGTAAAGCCCGGCTTGGTTATCATATAACTACTATATTCGTAATTAGCGCCTCAGTTTTATTACTCTTTTTTATACTCAATCATCAATATCAATATGAATATGTATTTGAATACAGCAGCGGCAATCTTTCAACCGGTCTATTAATATCTTCATTTTTTTGCGGGCAGGAAGGAAGTTTTTTACTATGGCTTTTATTCACAACGTTAATTGGTTTGACAGTTATTAACCAAACTTCAAAAGAAAAAGATTTTGAAGCTCCTGTAATGATAGCTTTCCTGTTTGTTGTTATCTTTCTGCTTATTATGGTGAACCCATTATTAAAAAGCCCTTTTAACTATTTATGGTCAGATATAAATTATATTGACCCAAAATTTATTAATCCGAATATCTTAGGATATTCATTTATGCAAAATTTTATATTTCAGGATAAGAGTGGTATTTCCTTTGTTAAAATCAGCGAAGAATTAATTAATGTTGTTAAAGCAAATGGATTATCAATTGATAATCTTATCGTTCAGGGGAAAGGGCTGAATCCATTATTACAAAATTTCTGGATGCAGATTCATCCACCGGTATTGTTCTTAGGATTTGCACTTGCCACAACTCAATTCTCTTTTGCCATAGCGGCATTAATCAAAAATGAATACAGGTTATGGATTAAATTTAATTTAGCGTGGACAATAGTTACAGCATTATTTTTAGGGCTCGGAATAATGATTGGCGGTTACTGGGCTTATGGAGTTTTAGGATGGGGCGGTTATTGGGCTTGGGATCCGGTCGAAAATTCAAGCCTTATACCCTGGATATTTGCTTTAGCACTGATGCACACACTTATTGTTCAAAAACAATCTCAAAGCGAACATAAGCTAGGAAGTTTGGCAAGAACTAATTTAATATTATCAGTTTTCACTTTTGTCTTAGTTGTTTACAGCACCTTCCTCACACGAAGCGGAATTCTTTCTGAAGCTTCGGTTCATTCATTTAGTGATCCGGGTTCTTTTATTTATTCCGTTCTTGTTATTTTTCTAATAGGTTTTGCTCTATCGGTCTTTGTGGGAATTTATAAAAGACGAAAAACTTTAAATAATAACAAACCTCTATCGCAGAATATTCTATCACGAGAACTTGGACTATTTTATGGTTCAATGCTTTTGATAGGTTCTGCAGTTGCAATTCTTTTTGGCACATCCGCGCCAATATTCGGCAGATCTGTTGACTTAAGTTTCTATAACCAGATAAACTTACTGCTTGCTGTTTTCTTTGTTCCACTTATTGGGATTACTTTGTACTTATATTGGCGAAGCACTCATGTAAATGTGTTCATTAAAAGAATAGCAATATCAGCGGTGGTTTCAATAGCAATTACTTTTTTATTGATTTACTTCACCGGTATTTCGGATTTTCTTTACTATCTACTATTATTATCATCAACCTTTACTATAATTACGAACCTTGAGCTTATCCTAAAATTCAATAAGAACTTTATTTTTATGGGCGGTCATATTGCGCATATTGGTTTCGGTATGTTCCTGCTCGGAGTGCTTTTCAGTGGTGTGTTATCTAAATCTGAAAATTTAGAACTTCCTAAAAACATTAGTCAATCGGCGTTCAATAAAAAGTTAACTTACGTAGGAAACGAGCCTATTGATAACGGCAAAAAATTTGTTTTCAATATTAAAATAGAAGATGGAAATAATACTTACCTGTCTAAACCCGTTATGTACAACTCAGAATATAACAACAACTTGATGAGAGAGCCGGATATTTTAATTGGCGCTGCAAGAGATCTCTATATTTCACCACTATCATTTCAAGAAGGGAATGATGCGGGAATTAAAGAAATTGATTTAAAGAAAGGAGTGCCTTATAGGACAGGTAATTCGGAAATACTATTTGAAAAATTCGATCTTCCAAAAGATGCGATGGAAAAAATGATGAATAAAGAGCCTTTTGATATTATAGCAATTATTAAAATTACTTCTAACGGGGTCTCTAAAAATCTCAGCATAGTTGTTAATGATTCTTTGAGGAACAGTTTCCAAATTGAGGATGAAGGACTGACTTTTACCGCAAATCACTTTGATGTAAGCGGAACATTAGAATTAATCGTTACTGATTTGAATAATATACAAGAAACTAAACCCGATATACTTTCTATTGAATATAGGGAGAAACCTTTAATAAATCTCGTTTGGGCTGGAGTGCTGTTAATGTCAATCGGATTTTTAATAATGATAATAAGAAGGTTTAGAGAGTTAAAAATGGAATAAATTTTATGTAGTAGTAATTTTATTTCTTCAAATGAATCTATTGTAAAATAATAGTAACTATGAATTTACGAACAAGTATAAGGATGAATAAAAATGAAAACAAAATTATTAGGCTTAGCCATTGGGGTAGTAATTATTCTCATTATAGTTCTTCTAATGATTTTAACCAAAGGTTAATTTAGTATTGAGGAATAAAAAGCGGAACTATGGCTGTGAAACACATAACTATAAAATCCAAAACAAAATGTCCTTACTGCGGTATTGAAAAAGAAGAAGAAATGCCTCTTTATATTAGAGCACGATTCTATGAGTGTAAATATTGTAAGAGAACATTGAAACCGAAAGAAGATGAATGCTGTGTGTTTTGTTCTTACGGCAATGTTAAGTGTCCCGCCAAGCAGATAGAGGAAAATAATAACAGATAAAAGGTGAGAAAAATGAAAGAGAAAACAAATTACATAAAAGCATTAAGGTTCGATTCTCTTACAAAAATTTATGACTGGTTAATAAAAGTTTGGTTACGAGAAAAACAATTCAAGGAAGTTGCAATTGAAACAATGAAATTGAGTAAAAATGATACCGTGTTGGATTTAGCGTGTGGAACTGCAACATTATTAATTATGATAAAGCAGAAATTTCCTGATGTTCAAGTCTACGGAATAGATGGTGATGAAAATATTTTGAAAATAGCTGAACAAAAAACTAAACAACTTGATGTGGATGTTAAATTAGAAAAAGGTCTTTCTTATGCGCTTCCATATCCGAACGGAATGTTTGATAAAATAATAACAAGCCTTTTTTTTCATCATCTTACAGATAGGCAAAAATTGGATACAATTTTAGAAATAAAAAGGGTGTTAAAGTCGGATGGAATATTAGTAGTTGCCGACTGGGGGAAACCAAAAAATACATTAATGAAATTAGGTTCACTTATCGTCCAGGCATTTGACGGATTTGAAGTGACCTCAACCAATATGAATGGTAAACTGACAAAATTTTTCACTGATAACGGTTTTGCAAATATGTTTACCATTAAATGTTTCAATACAATTTTAGGAACTATTTACATTTATAAATTTTCTAAAAACTAAATCAAAACTATTGAGATAGATAAAATGAAAGTTCTTTATGTAACAGGCGGAATGGTGATACTGGATATTATAACGAAACTTTTCGTTAAGGGATTCAGCCTGCCTTTGTTGGATATCCAGGTTAGTGGAATGTTTTATGGCTCAAGCATTCCGGTAATCGGTGATTTCTTTAGGTTCACCTATATCGAAAATCCGGGAATGGCTTTTGGGATTCAGATAATCAAAAAAGAGTATTTAGCATTATTCATAATAATAGCTACAGTTGGCTTGATTATCTATTTGTATAAGATACGAAATGAATCTCTTTGGCTAAGTACATATTTTCATAAATATTGTGACTTAACATTTTTGTAATTAGTCCCGTAAGGACGATATATTAAAAATAAAGTTACTACTCAGCAGCCACATAAATTGTAATTCAAAATATGCCACAAAGACACGAAGACA
>JAHJTX010000293.1 GCA_018829545.1 Bacteroidota bacterium
AGTCGAACCACAATTTTTTATCTATATTCACACTTCGACTGAGTTTACCCCGCCTCGGCGGGGCTCAGTGTGACAATATTCTTGTTTTGCAACACCCTGCTTCGGCAGACAGGCTTCACTTTTGCTTGCCAACCAAGTTTTTCCCGCCACGGCGGGCAGGCCCGCCTGCCTTACCTGCCACATCATAGCCCGCTTCGGCGGGTCGTGGCAGGTGGGGATCAATGGGGCGGGCAGGCTTTTTGCTTTTGAAGAATCGCCAATTAAAAAGTCAACTTCTGTCGGGCTACGCCCTTCTCCTGTTAGCCATTACTTAAGAAGTAGGAATAAAATAGTGTAAACAAAATTTAGGACTTGACACCCTTCGGGAGAGGACTAAGGTGAGGGCATTTTGGTTTTTAGTATGAAGCAATCCAAAACTCCATCATTCAACATGCATCCATTCCCTCATTCATCCATGCCGTAAATTTTATGCAATGAGTCATAGCATTCCAAAGGTGCACATGCTATAAGTTTTACTATGAAACTAATTCTATGTTTTCAATTCTTGATATAATTTTGGGGCGCATATTTTTTATCTTTATATAGCTTACCTTTTCTCCTTTAGCCTCAATACTCCTACCTAACGTTAAGTTATACTCTCTTAATTCATCATCATACTCAGGTAAAAGAATTACCTCGAATTTTGATAGTAGTTTTTCTTCCAGCTCGGGATGTTCAAATAAATAGCGGCTAAATTCAGCACTAAGCTCAATGTTACGTTCTATTAATTTTTCATCTTTGTTCATTTCATTCCTCTAAAAATCTGTTTTTATAATATTTCCAATTTGTTTTCAAGTCATTCTCAGCAAAAGATAAGGCATCATTATAGTCCTGATTAAATAAGGGTGTTTTTTTTGTTTCTCCTTTAATATTTAACAAATCTCTATGTGCAAAACCATGTGCCGTATCGTATCTAACCACAGGATACCATATATTGTTAATCATTGTTTCATACTGCACCCTAAAAAATAGAATCTTTCTCTTATCTTTAATATGCAAATGTCTATACCTATCATCACGTCCTATTCTAATGATATACTCAACTTTCTTTTCTTGCATTTAATTTAATAATAAAATCTGTTAGGTTAATTTTAATTGTAGGGCAATTTTTTCATCAACTAAAACATGACTAATACCTTTTTCTATTGCCAAAACTATAACTTCTGCCTCGCCCTTTTCAAGTTCATATAACAGCTTTATTTTTTTAATGTCTTTAACCTTTTCAACTATTAACCAGCCGGATTCATTTACGCCAATTCTCCTCTTAGCCCCAATTAAAATTGTAGCGGCAACGAGTATAATGTGAGCAGCTTCGGCAAGCCTACATAAAAGTATAATTCGGGTATAACTTACTGAATCCATTGTTTAATTTCTTTAGCAAAATCCACAAAATCATCTATTTTTAGAAGCTATAGCGGGATGCACGAAAGTTCATAGTTTTAACTTTTTCTAAAACCAATAAAAAACTACTCTAAATTATTAAATTCATCTGAAGTTAATCCCGCTTGTTTGATTATTGCTCTTAGTGTACCTTTTGCAATTTCTTTATGATTTGGTATCGTTAATCTTCTAAAAGGTGAATTTTCATTTCTTAATATTATATGGCTGCCTGTTTGATGATCAATCAAATAACCTATATTTCCAAGTTTTTTACAGAGATTCTTCCCTGAAATTACAGGTAGTCTACTCAAGCCACAACCTCTACAATTTCTTCTTCAATTGAGGGAGGAATATAGTCATCATGCTTTCTTAAACTTTCAATGTAACCTTGTATTGCATCCTTAATGTTAACTATTGCCTCATGGCGTGTTTTGCCCTGGGATATACACCCGGGTAATGCCGGGCATTCAGCAATGAAAATACCATTTTCGTCCGGTTCAATTATAATTCTATATTTCATTTTTGCTCCTTTCATATATTCACCAACAAATAAATTATGCTCACTAATATAAACAATCAAATTATTTTTTAAACAATAAGTTTTTTGTTGCGTTAGATGTTAACATACTATCAATTAGACCCATGTCTACACCGTATAAAACATTTCCTATACCTAACCCGGATAAACCGGAAAAACCAAAACCCAAAATACTCCCGATTATTTTGTCGGGATAAATCACAATCTTCAATAAACAATCACAAATCCCACTAATCCGGAAAAACCAAGAAACAAAAAACAAATAAATCACAATTCTCAATTTCCAATCACCAATCGGTCTTATTGTTTTGAACATTGTTATTTTGCATTTGGAGCTTATTTGAATTTTGTTCTTTGTCATTTGTTATTTTCTGCCATAAAAAACAAGAAAACCAGAACTAAGTCACTAACCAGGATAAAGCGTAAATCACAAAAAACAATTCGCTGCGGCGAACCAAAAATAAAGATTCTTTCAGAAGGTTGCTTCGCTCATCCATGCAATTCCATTCATTCATGCTTTTCAGTTTTTTAGTTCATTAATATTCTGCCAAATATTACAATAATCTAAATGCTAACGTACCAAAAGTAATCTAATATTTCTTACAATACTCAAAAATATTATTGCAAATACTTATTAAAAGCGGAGTAAATTCCAGAATATCTATAAATACATTCTGCAGATCTGCTTTTACATATTCGTGAACAATCTGGTTTCTAAGATCTCTTATTTCTCTCATTTTATCTATGGACTCAATAAGCCCTCTTTGATGAGCTCTATTGACAGCGTCTAACAAAGTGCCCTTAT
>JAHJTX010000294.1 GCA_018829545.1 Bacteroidota bacterium
TCCTTCTTGTAATTAATTTTCCAGCAGATTTAGTTTCTTTCGATCGATTCTTTATAAGAGATATTCTCTTTCTGATTTGGAAGATCACATCATCAAAAAGATTGAAGACTACAAAAATCAACTTTGGCACATAAAATAGAATGAAGGCGCCGCTTATAAAATGGAAGTAAATAAAAAACTGTGAAGGTGGAATATGGGGTTGAAACGATAACAACAGCGCTAAACCGATGATAATTATGACCGGCACAATCCAGAATAAAATTTTGATGGCGCGTTTAATTGAAGCGCGTAAATCTTTTGTGATTTTTGTAATTCCCCAATATGAGTATGCGTCAATCGCAAGAAGGATTACGATGAAAACTATTATAAAAATTGGACTTCCTCTCATAATTTATTTGCTGATGATTTCCCAAGTTTTTTAATGTCCACATTTTCAAGAACCGGTTTATCATAACCACTCAAAGTTGAGTTGATCATTGCCAACCCAAGATCTTCCAGCGTGCACACATATTTGGGGAAT
Source organism: Bacteroidota bacterium (assembly GCA_018829545.1). Lineage (GTDB taxonomy): Bacteria > Bacteroidota > Ignavibacteria > Ignavibacteriales > Melioribacteraceae > JAHJTX01. Next base: position 521 of record JAHJTX010000294.1, read on the forward strand.
AGTGTTTTGAAAACAGGATAGAAAGGAGCGAATGCTTTGTAAATTTTGTATGTGTTTTTTAATCCTTTAATCGGTTGAATGTAACCAGGTCTAAACATGAAAACAGATTTGAATGGAAGCTTTAGCAAATCGTTTTCCGTTTTGCCTTTAACTCTGCCCCACATAGTTTTCCCTTTCTCTGAGCTATCAGTCCCGACTCCTGAAACATAGCAGAAGCCCATATTCGGATTATACTTCAAAAGAGTATTTGCAAAGCCCATTGTCAAGTCATAAGTAATTTTACGATACTTTTCTTCGCTCATTCCCACAGAAGAAACTCCCGCGCAAAAATAGCACGCATTGTATCCGCTTAGCTCATCTTCAATTTTAGATAAATTAAATAAATCGTCGTGAATAATTTCCTTTAGCTTTTTGTGCTCAACTCCGCATGGCTTTCTATTAACCACTAGAACCGATTCTACTTCCGGATGATTAAGGCATTCGTGCAGAACTCCTTCTCCAACCATTCCCGTTGAGCCCGTTATTATTGTTCTTATTTTCATTTCAACATCTCGCAAATTTGACAATTATTTTCATACTCTAAACAATTTTACTGAAATTTAATTCCAGTCATATTTTCGGATATTTCCCATAATTTTTGTGCAGCGTTTTTATCATGCGAAAATTTATTGGATTCAACTTTTTTAGGAAAACCTTTCCATTGATGCCAGCCGCTGGGACCAAAATAGTCTCCGCTTTCTGCAGATTCGTCAGCCGCAGCGCGCAGAGTTGGAAGCGCACCCATTTCAACAGACTGCGCAAAAATTCCGTTCATAAATTCAAAAAGCCCGCTGTGCCGTTGGAGATCAGTAGCCGTCCATCCTGGATGTGCCGCAGTTGCTTTTACTTTTGACCCGGATTTATGCAACCAATCTTTTAATTCATACGTAAAGAAAAGATTAGAAATTTTGCTGGCTCCGTAAGATCCCATTTTTTTATACTTCCTTTTTTCCCAGTTCAAATCGCTAAAATCAAAATCCGCATATTTGTGCGCCATGCTGGAAACAGTAACGATTCTCGAATCGGGTGTTGAATTTAATCTCTCGAACAATAATGAAGTTAAAGCAAAATGCCCAAGATGATTTGTGCCGAATTGAAGCTCAAATCCATCAACAGTTTTTGTGTAAGGCGGCATCATCACACCGGCATTGTTAATAAGCAAATCTAATCTTTCGAACTCAGAATTAAATTTCTCGGCAAATGTTTTCACTGATTTCAAATTCGCCAAATCCAATTCCATAATAAGCAGATCAGCAGAGCTGTTTTGCTTTTTGATTCTATTTGCTGCGGATTTGCCTTTTTCCATATTGCGCACAGCAATTATTATTGTCGCATTTTTATTGGCAAGCACTCTCGCCGCCTCGTATCCAATACCGCTGCTCGAGCCGGTCACTATTACGACTCTACCTTTTTGATCTTGAATATCTTCTGCTGTCCATTTTTTATTAATCATTTTTTTAATTTCCTCATAAGTGAATATTCGTTTATCTAAAAGATTAAATTTTTTTACAGTTTAATTGCGTCCCAAGCTAAAGTAAAAGCGGTTTCAATTGTTTCTTTTTCCAATTTTATGCTTTCACACAACCTTGAATTAGAGAGAGTATAAATTGGGAAAAAAATAAAAGCGGCCAAAATATCTAAATGAACGTCCTTTATAATTTTCTGTTCAATGCCTTTTTTTAAAATTGAAATTACCGGCTCAAAGCTCTTTTCCACCTCGTTCTTATTCACCAATCCAGCAAACGGTGAACTTGAAAATTGCTCGGCAAATTTGAAGTGATTAGCGCGTTTTGAAGTGTAATCAAACATATTTAGCCACAAAGCCTGCAAAATATCTCGAATCGGGAGATTTGGATTAAAATCTTTCAGAAGCGCGATGCTCAAATTCTTTTTAATTTCAACGTAGGTAGAAACGAGAAGATCTTCTTTGTTTTTATAGTAAATGTAAATCGTTGCAGGGGAGACATTAGCCTCTTTTGCTATTTTAGAAACCGAACTGGAAACAAATCCAATTTCATTTACGAGTTTTACGGTCGCTTCTATTATTGCTTCTTTCTTTAATTCATCTTTATATCGCATGGGTCTAAAGTAAACGATCATTCATTTAATGTCAAGTTTTATTTTTCCTCCGTGATTTTTTCCATTACTTTAAGTAGACCGTCAAGCATAAACTTGCATGCATTTCTAACCTGCTTTTTATAACTTTGCACCTTAAAATTCGGATGAAGATTTTTGTTGATTAAAATTAAACGGTTCTCAATATATTTTTTCGTGTCAATTTTACTTGTCGGATGTATGAGCAAAAACCAAAAGCCGCTTCCGGATAAATTCGAAGTAAATTTGGAAATTGACTCAACATTTAGCGCATCAGCGGGAAAAATAGATTCATTTTTCCAGAGCAGATATGAAAGAGGATTATTCAATGGAACGGTTCTATTCGCTCAGAGCGGAAGGGTTGTATATAAAAACGCCTTTGGTTTCGCAAACTTTAAGACAAAAGATTCGCTCCATATTTATTCACCATTTCAACTGGCATCCGTTTCAAAGCCAATAACAGCTTATGCGATTTTGCTACTTCAGCATCAAGGATTGTTGACGGTGCAGGATTCTATTAGACATTTCTTTCCGGATTTTCCGTATGAAAATATTACAATCGAACAGCTTCTTATTCACAGATCGGGACTGCCAAATTATATGTATTTTGCCGATGATTATTGGGGCAGAATAAACACCGAGCCAATCAGCAATGATGATGTTATTGAAATTATGAAAGAATACGAGCCTAAGCCAAATTACAATCCCGGAAGAAGATACAATTACTGTAATACGAATTATGCAATATTAGCGTCCATCGTTCAAAAGGTAAGCGGTGTACGGTTCGGTGTTTTTGTTGAAAGGGAAATTTTTAAACCTCTCGGAATGAATGATAGTTATGTATATAATAAAACTATCGTCAAAGAAAACGGAAGCGCAGTAAAGGGATTTGTGTCACGAAATAGAGAAGCAGACAACACATATTTAAACGGCGTTGTTGGTGATAAAGGGATTTATTCTTCAGTGGAAGATTTGTTCAAATTCGATCAAGCGCTGCGAAAAGGTAGAATTATTCCGCTCGAAGAATTGCAGCAGGCGTATATTCCGCGGCACAAAAAACTTTACAGACATGATAATTACGGATACGGCTGGAGAATTAGTACTCTTAGCGACAGCTCAAAAATTGTTCATCATGCGGGTTGGTGGAAAGGATTTAGAACATATTTTATTAGAGATTTGAAAAACCAAAAGACAATAATTGTTCTTTCCAACAGAAGTAGGCTTGGTCATTTCAGCACGAAAGAATTAATGAATCTGTTCGAAATAGATGAAGAATAGAACGCCCCCATCAACGAAGGTGTTTGCAAATTTAGGTTCGCTAAATATCCAGCCAGTAAGAGAATTTAACTAGCAATACATTATCCGACTCTGAATTAATGAGATTGCCGAAATCCCTTTTTACACTAAAATCACCGGGATCTTCAAAATTCATTTTATTGTGAGTCCACACAAAATAGAAAACAGAACCTGGAAGAACCTCGTATCTTAAAATCATATTTCCACGAAGAGACTTGAAATTAAACAACTGTTTTTTTTGTTTGATTAAACTCCCAAAATTCAAATAAGTTGTATTCTATAAGAATTTTAGTATTTGAGTCCACTCCGAAAAAAAAAACCCCAAACAGGTTAAAACCCGTTTGGGAAAGTTTGTTTTTAGCTTGTTATCCCCACGTTAAAACGTGGGGTTAATAACAATATGACTTTTCAGAGTGGACTCAGTATTTGTATAAACGTAAACTACCATACGAATGCCGCTCCGGTGTTTCGGCGGTGGAATAAATATGAGTCGGCTAAACTAATTTGCGGCGGGGAGTAAAAAATTAGGAGCCTTCGCTAATTCTTTTGATTTGTGCTTATTAGCAAGAATAGTTTGTATCACATCCACATATTGCCTTTTTGAAACCAATCCTTCGTGCTTGGCGATTACAAATCCCTCTCTATCCAAAATAAAACTTGTTGGTATTGATTGAATGCCGCCAAATTGATAAGCGGTTGTTTCGTTTCCAAAAACAACGGGATAATTTATTTTAAACTCCTCAATGAAATTAGGAACATCTGCTTTCGTATAGCCCCCGCGTGTAACTCCATCCAAAGAGATGCCGATTACTTCAACTCCCTTATCTTTAAATTCATTTTTGATTTCAACTAAGGAAGAAACGCTTTCTCTACACTGCGCATCCCACGTTGCCCAAAATTCGATAATTACAATTTTGCCCGCAAAATCGTTTAGTTGAACTGTTTTGCCCGAAACTTCCATATAGAACGGAGGATATGGACCTTTCTCCTTTCCATCACCGGAATTATTAACGATAAATAATATCAGCACCACAATGAAAAATATTCCCGAGTAAAGCCATCCGCGTTTTCTTTTATCTAAATAAAATTTATTGTTTTCATTCTGGTCTGTCATATTCGTGCTCTTCTGATTTATAAAGCTCTCATTTTTTGCAACGGAAAGATATAAAAAGCAATGCCGAAATACAGCATAAAATTACTTTTCACTTAGTACATATTTTCATAAATATTGTGACTTAACATTTTTGTAATTAGTCCCGTAAGGACGATATATTAAAAATAAAGTTACTACTCAGCAGCCACATAAATTGTAATTCAAAATATGCCACAAAGACACGAAGACA
>JAHJTX010000295.1 GCA_018829545.1 Bacteroidota bacterium
AAATAGAAGGGAAATTTGGACAAGGGAAAAACTTTTACGGACTAAACGAGATCGATGCACGGACATACTCAACAAGTATATCTTGGATCATGGCAACGTTCTTTGGGCTGAATATCATCAGAGCCTTAAAGGAAATATCCCATTTTATTTTTGTCTTTTTTAAAACTTGGTTCATAAAACTCAAAAGTGAAAAAATGTTTTCAGAAAAGTTAGAATCTATCACTTTTGGTCAACCAAATTACGCTCCTTTTTCCCTCGCGGCGTGACTTTTTCAGTGAGCCTTACTTACTCGACAGCGGTAGTTATAACGAATTTAACCGTAGCTATTACCTAGCCGGTTTAATTGCTCTTTTTGCTCTTCTTGGATTTAATTTTTCAATAAAATCGGTCAGACTTAAAAATATCCTAATTTTTCTGCTAGTTTTTATCAACAGCATTGCATCCTGTTTAATTATTTTGTTGTTTTTTCAAAAAGGAAATTTCTCCTTATTTCCTCTAGTATTTGCGTTCTTTGGCGTAATGATCACCATTTTCCAGTTTGAGTTTCTCTTCAAAAGCGAAGTTAAAAAGTACCTAATTGCATTAATCTATTTATTCACAGCACAAGTTCCTACCGTAGCAACTCATATAATGACCGGACTAAATTTGTTCTATGCATTAACCATCTTGTATGGGTTGGTATTTATTCTTATTCTTCAATTAATAAATGAAGGTGAGAAACACAGTAAAAATGATGTTGTAGCTTTTTATACTGCTGGTCTATCAACTTTTGTAATCAATTCTTCACCTGTAGCTATTCTGCTTTTAGGTAAATACATTGCTACGGTTAATTTTACTATAGAGATAGCTAACAGTTATGTATTTGCATCCTTGCTTATTGCCCCCATGTATTTTGCCGGCAATATTATCGAGAGGGTAATTTATACTCTTTAAACCAGCCTTCTCAAAAATACAAGTATCATGATAATCGCACTGTTAGCATTATTTGTCTGCTATTCGATTTGTAATGCTTCAAGGGAAAAGTAACTTTCGGTAAAAAAAATAATAGAAAAATCATTAAGCCACTTTCTGTTTAGCTGTCCAATATTCAGTTCTCATTTGTTCGGCCAAAATCATTTTGGTCTCTCTGGTTTTTACCCGTTCTTCTTTGCGACCAAGTAAATAATCTTAAGGGGTTAAATAATCCCGACAAGTCGGGACTATGTAATCTTGAAGTATTGTAATGCCTGATATACTCAGCAATCATTTCTTTCAAATCGTCAATAGTTGGATTACTTCTTACCCTTAAACACTCCTCCGAAATGGTACGATGGAAGCGCTCTATTTTACCGTTACTTTGCGGATACGCGACTGATGTTCGAATATGAATAAGTTCCAGTTGTTGAACAAATGAGTTAAACTCTTTAGCAATAAATTGAGAGCCATTATCGGTAATGAGTTTCCCTTTAGCATCCGGATATTTTTCTTTCGCTCGCTGAAGCGTCACTTGGACATCATGCTCGGTCATATGAGCTCTGACTTCATGATGCAGAATATATCTGGAATATCCGTCAAGCACAGAAATTAAAAAGAAGAAAAGACCGTTAAAGGTTAAGTATTTAATGTCCGCGTGCCAATGTTTATGTGGACCATCAGGCTGCTGAAATCCAGTTCCTTTTTTATTCCGCTTTTTGGTATTCAATTTATTTAACAAGTTCGCTGCCTTTAAGATACGATAAACCGATGAAGGGCTTGCTGCTACGATGTTTTCATCCATCAAAAGGTTAAGTCAACCTCCGGTAACCGTCTTTAATAAAGTAATCATTCACGGCATAGTGCTCTTTTGCATAGGCAATAATTGCAGAAACTTCTTCAGGAGTAAGCCAATGCTCTTTGGGGATTTTCCCATTGTGATGGTTCGGCTTTCCTGTGCGTTTTACCCATTCATGGTATTTCTTTTTATTAAGGCTAATATGCTTAAGTAAAACATTCATCTTGATACCACTTTTTTCGTGAAGGTAGTTAATAGATGAAACCATATGATCCCGTATTTCGGGTTCGACCCATTGACCATTTAGCTCTCCCCATAGACTTTTTTTTCATCTTTAAATTATCTTCCACAAGTTCACTAATCAGCGAATCTTTTTGTTGAATTTTTTCTTCAAGTTTCTGAATTTTTTGTCCATCAATCCGGTTAGCTTTTTCTTTGGTAAAGATTACCGTTGCATTTTCAAAGAGCTCTTTTTTCCAGAGATAAAGGACAGTTGGTTATATTCCATGTTGATCTGCCAGTTTACCAATCGGGACTTGATTCTCTAAATGTTTTCGAAGTACCTGCACTTTAAACGCTGCGGTGTACTGTTTTCTCTGTCGTTCCATGTTTCTGACTCCTTAAGTTTGTTCATAAGTTAATTCTTAAAAAGTCACTTTCCAACTTAAGCATTATAAAAAATATATAATACAAACTGAAAAATGAACATTAAAAAAAGTTTTGAAATAAAAACTCCATTTGATATTATTGTTAGAACTACCGAAGATTATTGGGAATACTTGATTGAAATTAAACATCCTAATATGAGAGGAAAAGAAAAAGATATTACAATTGTTCTTGCCGATCCCGATATTATAAGAAAAAGTAAAATTGATGAAGAAGTATTTTTAGTATTATAAGGAAATAGAAAATTATTTATATTGTGTTGTGGTAAGACACGAAAATGGAACCGGATTTTTAATTACTGCATATATTACAGATAAAGTAAAAGAAGGTGATTTAACATGGACAAAGTAAAAATTTATTATTGCAAAGAAAAAGATACTATCGATATATGGTTTGGGGACCCTAATCTCGAAGTTATTTCTGAGGAAGCAGGGGAAGGACTTATACTCAAAAAAGATAAAAATGGTAAAGTTATTGGTATAGAAAAACTTTATGTAATGAAAACACTTGGCGTTGAAAAAAGTTTCCCTTTAGAATTAATTATGACTTAATAAATATATGGTTACCAAGACTTCTAAAACGATATTTAATTCTTAATTCTTTGTTAATTCTTACTCCTTAATTCGTGATTCTTATTACTCTTTTTAATTCATATTTTCACTATTCTGTAATGCACCCTAAAAAGCAAAAGATTTTCGGACTTAAATATTTATCAAACTGCGTCAGCCGTGTTCTATTGAAGTTGCCTATTCCAGAAAATCCAAGACTCATAGAAGGATACTTAATTCTTTGTACTTTGTTTTTTTCTTTCTCCTTAATTCCTAATTCTTTGCACTATATTCTTAGTTCTTACTCCTTAATTCGTGATTCTTTTTTGTTATTTCTTTCACTTTTTAATTTATAATTTTTAATTTATTCTCCTTACTCCTTATTCCTTAATTCCTAATTCTTTGTTTATTTCTTACTTCTTAATTCTTGCTACTTAATTCTTTTTCAACACTTTTTAATTTTCCCTTTTTAATTTTCAATTTATTTTTTACTGTTCTCTGTTCGCTCTTTAAAAAAATCACAAAAAAACAAGTATTATTTTAATAAACATTTACATAAACTTACATTCGCTTAAATCCGGCTACAAACATTATTTACCAATAAGCATGGTTCTCACAATTCTATAATGTGACTGACGTGGCGAAGCTGTGAAAAAAACTGTAATGAGTAAAGGGTGAGCGGTAAGGAGAAAGGAGTAAGTAGAATAAAGAAAAGCATGAAAAAATGCATGAATGTATGAAACCTGTATGATTGCTCAAGAATTATTAAATAGAAATAAAAATATTAATCGAGGTTATAGAAATCTCGACATTTGGAAAGAGAGCATCGGATTATATGTTTTTGTTCGTAATGAATTAAAGGTACATCCCGATATTCCTTTTAAGACTAAAGCTCAAATTGAAGATTCAATTCTTAGTGCTCCCTCCAATATCGCTGAGGGATATAGCAGAAGATCAATTAAGGAAAACATTCAATTTATTAATATTGCTTTGGGATCACTAGTGTCGTGTCATGTTTGTAATGCCGTATAAATATTAGTAAATTCCTCCATCAAATAAAAAACTATGATGGAGTTTCCATGATAAAGTATAAAGTAGTATTAACAGAAGCTGAAAGGGAAGAATTAATTTCAATT
>JAHJTX010000296.1 GCA_018829545.1 Bacteroidota bacterium
AATTGAAATTAATTCTTCCCTTTCAGCTTCTGTTAATACTACTTTATACTTTATCATGGAAACTCCATCATAGTTTTTTATTTGATGGAGGAATTTACTAATATTTATACGGCATTACAAACATGACACGACACTAGTGATATTACTGGAAGAACAGTTCGTTTAGAATTAGAAAAAAAAATATTGAAGCAAGACCACTATGGAAACCGATGCATTAGAAGAATTGTTTGATAAGGTTTGTGCTTACCATCAGGGTCAAATTTATCTAAAGATGATTTTAAAACGTATTACTAAGGCAAATTAAAATTCTAAAAAGAGAATAGAATCTAGAATTAAGTTCTCTCACACTCCTGCCTATCGAAGGTAGGATTTCCTCCCGTAGAAGGGCAATCTCGCTAATAATGGGTTTTATAAATTAAAAAGCTAACTTTACTTCTGACCACAAAGTGGTCAAACATTTATAACATAAAAACAACATCTTCTCCACGATGCCGAAGGTATCGAAGCAAAGCACATTTCTTTTATAAGAGCTTCTGCAAAATAATCTTTGTCATTTCGATGCCGTTTCTTTGGTGGCTTTTTAATTTTTCACTTGTCCGCCGTTCTTTTGGCGGATTTGTAATTTAGAATTGTTATTACTGTTCACCGTCTTTATCCTGAATGCTGAAAGCTGATCTCTGAAAGCACTTAGATTTCTTACTCCTTACTCCTTACTTCTTACTTCTTACTTCTTACTTCTTTGACTTCACTTTTCACACTTGTCCCGTGCCAGCCCGCCGTTTTTACCCACCGTTTTACCTGTCTCTGGTAGGCTTGTTGGCGGTTTTTTAATTTTTCATTTAGAATTTAGAATTTGCGCTTTCTATTCTTTGCTTTCTTTTTAACATTTACTTGCTACTGATTACTGAGAGCTGACTACTATTTACAGATCACTGTTTCTGACTTTTTAATTTTTAATTTGGTATTGTTCCTTAGGTTGAAAGTGATTTGATTAAAGTGTTTCACTAGGATTAGTATGTTCCTATTATTCCAGCATTCCATTATTCCTTCGGCTTGTAATGGTTTTTTAATCCTTTTTAATTTATTTTTACTGCCTACTGCCTACTGATTACTGAGAGCTGACTACTCTTTACAGATCACTCATCACAGTTTACAGCTTGTCCGCCGTATTTTTGGCGGAGCCTTGATCTAGCGTTTATCCCGATTTAAGAGAAAGCGTTATTTTTGTTAGTAAGTTTATTATATTTAGTGTAGTTGGAAAAGAAAATCATGTTATGGTTACTTTGGCTCTTAAAAAATATATTTCACTGTATACAATTAGAAATCCGGGCTAGATAAATTCAACCCAGATTGTTCATTAGGAAAATTTATCAATAACGTAATAGTAACATAACTTGTTAAATGATAAGTATTTAATCCCGACTTAGATTTTCTTGGGCTTGAAAGATTTTCTTATAGTTAAATTGCAGTCAAGCCCTTAGAAAATATTAGTCAATTTGTCATCCCGACATCTGTCGGGATGGCAAATTTGGGTTCAAAAGTTTTTAATGTGCAGGTTAAAGGAGATGGCTATGGCAGCAACAGTAGCAAATATGACTAAAAAAGAGTTCACTGAAATACTCTCAACAATAGTTGAAGAAAAGCTTTTTGAACTTTTAGGCGATCCCGAAGAGGGGATGATACTAAAGGAAAACATTCGTAGACGATTATTGCGCCAAAAGGAGAGTGTAGCAGCCGGTGAGCGGGGCGAAGAAATTAACGGGATTATTACACGTCTTGGCATTAAATGACTTCTGTTTATTCCATTCGTTTCTTGAAACATGCATCCAAAGAACTTGGGAAACTGGATAAACATACTGCACAAAGAATTGTGGGACGTCTTAATTGGCTGTCATCAAATATTCGCAGTTCAAAAGTGTTTCCATTAAAAGGTGAGCTTTCAGGTTTATTCAAAGTGCGCGAAGGCTCATACAGAATAATTTTTGAAATGATCCATAGTGAGCAAACGGTTATCATTCATAGTATTGGTCATCGAAAGGATATTTATAAACAAATGTAATGCAAAGCAATTCAAAAGCTAAACCCTTCAAAGTCAAAATAATTTCGCAATGAGAATAATGCCGATTCTGCCTGCCTTTACAAGTATTTTTATTATACAGTAGTCGGTTTTTAGCGAATACGATACTTTCCGCAGCAAACAAATTCGAGAGGGGATGTGAACGCAAGAAGAAGCCCTTGAATTAGTCAATGAAGAAAATCGTCCCCGGTATGAATCTTTAAAATGGTACATGTAAATAATCGGCCTTGATTTCGAAGGCGTTATTAAAAGAATAAACCAAATCCCTAAGTTGTATTAGGTAAAGAGAGAACAGTAAAAATAAGGAGAAAGAAGTAAGTAATAAGAAGTAAAAAGTATGGAGAAGAAAAATTATAGAGGCTTTAGGGATTTAATCGTTTATCAGTTATCGTATAAATTATCTGTTGAGATTTTTGAAATAACAAAAACTTTTCCAAAAGAAGAAAAATACTCACTTGTTGATCAAATAAGACGATCGTCTCGATCCGTACCTGCAAATATATCCGAGGCTTGGAGCCGAAGAAGATATCCTAAATCGTTTGTGAATAAATTGATTGAATCTGATGGCGAAACCTCTGAAACAACTGTATGGTTGGATTTTTCTAAAGATCACAAATACATTTCTGAAGAAAAACATAAATATTTAATTTCAAAATACGATGAAGTCGGGAAGATGTTAAGCTCCATGATTAACCAACCCGGGAAGTTTTGTCATTAACTCTACTTTCTGTCTACTCCTTACTTCTTACTATTTACTTCTTACTGTCAACCATTACTCTCATAGGCTCTTCAAATTCCCAAATTGTATTAGTAATTTAATCACTAAGTCATTTTATACGTCTCTGCCGGATAATTATTTAAACAAATATTATGCACCCCAAAAAGTATTTATTTATTCTCCTTATTCTATCATTTTCGACTTTAACCAAATCCCAAGCACAAAATTCATCGATTATTAATGAACCCGGTTTAAGCTATTTTGTTTCATTGAATTATGGGTATCAGATGTCCGGTATAAAAAGTGAAGATTTCGTGAGTTCCAATTATACTCCACTGTTCAATATTTCTGCTGGAAAATGGTTTAACCCTTATTTTGCACTCCGAATAGGTTACAAAGGATTTTATTTTAATTACATTGAAGATGATACGAAACATCATTATAATTTCTTTTATGGTGAGGCAGTTGTTAATTTTAATAATCTTGTGTTTCCCAGTAGTATAAATAAAAGCTGGAGTTTACTTTTACACGCAGGGGCAGGTTATTTTTATAATCATGTGTACGGCAGCCCAAACATTTGTGCAAATATTGGTGTTCAAAATAACTTTCAGATAGCGAGTCAATTCCAAATGACACTTGATATAACTCCCATTATCGGTTGGGGCATTTACCAAGGGGATAAAGATATTTTACCCGGAATAACAGTTGGTATTACATACTTATTTAATAGTAATTAGGTAAAAAGTAACAACGTAAGGCTTAGGGCTAAAGTAAATTCCAAATACAACTTTGTCTTCAAATCAACCAAACAACTTATTGCCAACATAGATCAAATTCCGGACAAGGTAATGTTTACAATCCATCCGGAAAGATGGCATAGAGAGGAAACCGCAAAGCCGGAGAGGCGAAATGGAAGGAAAATGGATGATGGAATTTTGGAATGAGGGCAAATGCAAAGGATTATTTGAAATAGGTTTATTTTTTAAGCGATTGAGATATTATGAACCGAGCATACAAAAACCCTTACACAAATGATGATGATTATAAATGCGAGTTCCATCTGGAAAAAAAATAATTATAAGCAGATGAAATCTCCGATTCCGCTTTCGCGATTTGAGATGACAATTGTTATTGAATGATTGTGCTATGGGAAGGCAAGTACCTACATTAGCTTTCTCATCGCCGATGCAGTGTCCTTTAGCCTAAGCAGAAAATATTTAAAACACTTTGCTCCCTTGTGCCTTAGTGGCTATTCTTTCCCCTTTTCTTTTTCTGTCTCAAAAAAACCTTTCCCATTATGGGAACTTTTTGCATATTGGTTTATAGATTTATGCGTATTATTTCAAGAAAAACATTAACTAAGTATTGGGAAAAACACACTGATGCCGAACAGCCTTTAAAGGCATGGTTTGATGAAGCATCAAATGCTAACTGGAGTTCTGCAACCGAACTTAAACAGCAATATAGGAATGCTTCAATTATTACAAAAAAACGTGTTGTGTTTAACATAAAGGGCAATCACCATCGCCTGGTTGTTGATATTGAGTATAAACTTGGAATAATATTTATTGTTTGGATTGGTATTCATGATGACTATGATAAAATAAATATAAAGGAAATTACTTATGTTGAAACCAATTAAATCAAAAAAAGCATATGAAGATTCATTAAATAGAATCTATGAACTTATGCAATTAGATATAAAAACAAACTCGGATGAGTTTAGCGAGCTTGAATTACTCTCTATTCTTGTTGAAGACTATGAGAAAAAAAAATTCCCAATCAGTTTCCCAGATCCAATTGATGCAATAAAGTTTAGATTAGAACAGCTTAATTTGGACCGTTCAACTTTAGTTTCAATCATTGGTTCAAAAAGCAGAACATCCGAAATACTTAGTAGAAAAAGGAAATTGAGTTTAGCTATGATAAGGGCACTTCATGGCAAATTAAATATTCCAGCCTCGTCATTAATTTCTGAATATTAGATAAAAAGGGAAACCGCAAAGGCGGAGAGGCGCAAAGGTTTTTTGCAACAGTGCAGTTGACAAAGGTGCTGTCATTTCGATGCGGTTTCTCTGGTGGTTTTGTAATTTATAATTTTTAATTAATAATATTTCTCTCTAGGCAACCGCATTTCTCTCACTGACCACGAAGTGGTCAAACATTTATAACATAAAACAAAATCATCTCCACGATACCGTAGGTATCGAAGCATAGCCAATTATTATTATTTTTACTTTTTACACTTGTCCCGTGCCTGCCCGCCGTTTTTACCCGCCTTCTTGTTGGGCGGGTTTGTTGGGTGGGCTTTTTGGCGGGGAATGCGAAGCATATTCCACTGGGATTTAATTTTTCATTTTTAATTTTCCCTTTCTCTGCTTCCTGCTACTTTTTGTTTGCTATTTTCTGATTACTGATTACTGATTACTGATTACTGATTACTGATTACTGTTTACTGTTTTCATTCTACCGCCTGCACACTTCTGCATAAAAGATCATACTGTGTTATATTTCTAATATTCCTTATATTTGCGGAAAAAAAGAAATAAAATGAATTATTGGGAATTTAAAAACTCGTTTTTAAATCAGGTCTGCATTAATATACATCAGATAAATGCAAAGTTTCCAAGGCTTGATAAAAATAACCTAAGCAGATGGGTAAGACAGGGAAAGCTGATAAAACTTCGAAACGCCTTTTATAGTTTCCCGGAGTATATAAATGCAAGCGGCAGTCAAATGTACATCGCAAATAGAATATACACGCCTTCATATGTTAGTCTCCACACAGCTCTGTCATATTATGGTATAATACCGGAAGGGGTTATAATTATTACGAGTGTAACTTCCTTGAAGACAGCAGAATATGAAAATGGATTCGGTACTTTTTCATACAAAACAATCCAGCCGAAACTCATTTTTGGTTATCAACCGAAACCATTTTTAAGCGATATGACGTTTCTTCTGGCTGAACCTGAGAAGGCGATATTAGATTTACTATATATCTATCCGTTTTATAACTCACCCCAAGAAATCGAGGAACTCCGTCTTGACCGGCACATAATTAGCGAATCGGTAAATCAGGTCAAGCTAGTTGAATACGCCGCTCGTTTTAATAATAAGGCATTAACAAAACGAGTTCGGATTTTAATGGAAGAATATCGAATATGTTAAACCTGGAACAGATTGTCAACTACTTCCCTCCGTATATCAACGAAAATCCTTCCTTTCGTAAATACATGGTAAAAGAATACATCCAACTGCTTATTTTAGATTTTCTGAGCAACAGCCGTTGGGTTAAGAAATTGGTTTTCATAGGGGGAACAAATCTTAGAATAGTTAAAGGATTAGATAGATTTTCCGAGGATATCGATTTTGACTGCAAAAATTTAACGGATAAGGAATTCAGGAGAATTACACAAGAGGTAGTATCGTACTTAAAAAGATTTGGTTTTAATGTTGAAGAAAGAGAGCATACCGGGCAAAAGTTATCAGCATTCCGCAGTAATTTAGTGTTCCCTGGTACCTTGTTTGATCTTGGTATCTCATCTCATAAAGAAGAAAAATTTTTGATTAAGATTGAATGTCAGGATCAGGGAATAAATTATAGTTCATTTGTTGCTAACATCAAAGGATGCGGCATATTCTGCGTGTTTCCTGTTCCGGTTGATCCGGTACTCTGTGCAATGAAAATTTCTGCATTATTAAATCGGTCAAAAGGGAGGGATTTCTACGATGCTATTTTTCTCTTAGGACACGCGGAGCCCGATTTTAATTTCTTGTCAGAAAAATGTAACATTCATAATTATGATGAATTAAAAACGGCCTTAGTAAACTTAGTTAAGAGCATTGATTTAAAGCATAAAGCAAAAGATTTCGAGCATCTTCTATTCAACAAACTCAATAACCGTCGAGTAATAAACTTTAGTGAATTTGTAAATTCAATGTAGGTTCCTCAGCACATAATCATTTCAGTAATAATGTTGCTGCTTACTGATCTCTGTCTTCCGTTTCTAGTTTACATTTTTCTTCGCGTCCTTCGAGTGAGATATTTTATTTTAATCAACTAAACAGACTCGTCAACCACTGGTTGCTAAACAATTCAAAGAACAATGCCCAGGGTACTAAAACACTTAACCTTTTCCTTTTTAATTTAGTTTTACTGACTACTGGCTGCTGACTACCGATTACTGATCACTCATCACAGTTTACAGCTTGCCCACCGTTTTACCTACCTCTGGTAGGCTTGTTGGGTGGGTTCCTTGGCGGATTTTTCATTTAGAATTTTTAATTTGCGCTTTATATTCTTTGCTTTCTTTTTACTATTTACTGATTACTATTTACTGACAACTGACTGCTGATAGCTGACTGCTGATTACTGAGAGCTGACTATTATTTACAGATCACTCATCACAGTTTACAGCTTGTCCGGCGTATTTTTGGCGGAGCCTTGATCTGGCGTTTATCCCGATGTCGTTTATCGGGGTTTCTTTTATATCAAGATAAAAGAAAATGAATTCTAATCAACTAAACGGTCCTGACCTCCATTCTGTTTGAGGATAAACAACTCAACATTATTTTCTTCTTCGCGTTCTTAGTGACATTGCGTGAAATCAATTCCTTGTCACAGCTTGCCCCGTCTTGTCGGGGGCGTAGCTCGTTTTTCGAGCGAACCTGTCTACCGATAGGTAAAGCCGGAAGCGAGAAATATTTTTTAATCAATTAAACAGCCTTGTCAACCTCTGGTTGATAAACAATTCAAAGAACAATGCCCAGGGTACTAAAACACTTAACCTTTTTCCTTTTTAATTTTCCCTTTCTCTGATTACTGATCCCAGTTTACAGTTAACTCCTTACCACTTACTCCTTACTCCTTACTTCTTACTGTTTTACATTTACTTTCTGACTTCTGCCTACTGCCTTTTTCCTTTTTAATTTTTCATTTAGAATTTTTAATTTTCACTTTCTCTGCTTCCTGCTACTTTCTGTTTCCTATTTTTTGATTACTGATTACTGATCACTGACGGCATACTGAATGCTGGTTTCTGTTCCCTGTTTTTGATCGCTGATTGTTACTTACCCCATTTTCGGGCTTAATATGTTTGCCAGTTCTCCTCAACAAATAAACGATTCAACATATAAACAAGGCAGTTATTTTGCATTTTAGGGTACATTACACAACTTCAGGGGATTTGCCTTTTGGAATTTGTCCTTTTCTCCTTTTCTCCTTTTCTCCTTACTGCCTTCTGACTACTGACTACTGATTACTGATTACTGTTTTCTCCTTACTCCTTACTTCCTACTCTTTTAAATTTGTTCCTGGTAATTAAATGTTTTTCAACTCTTGATGCATGTTCACCGGAAATATTAACTCCATAACCCTTTTTGAATACAAATGTTGCAGAATGCACTTCGGTAGTTTTCTTATCTAAGATCAAGGTTATCGATATTAATTTATTGTTTAAATATTTTGTTAAATTATCAAACATGTTTTTGGCAGGATTCCTATAATTATCTACTTTCTCCTTGCTTCTGGCTGCTCTCCTAAACTGTTCAATATACATAGAAATGGTATCCTCATTTTTATCAATAATTCCAAACAAATGTTTGCTAGCCAATTGTATACGTTTATTTTCAATTTCTTCTGCAAATTCTTGCCCCCATTTAATTGCTGTGGGTTTAGAAATGCCAAGCTTTCTAACAATCTTGTCATAGGTATAAATCTTAGCTCGTAGATCAATAAAATCATGTTTTAGCTCTCTTTTCTTCATAATAACATCATTTTAGTAAAGTAATAGTAAAATTCGGTAATTGAAAAATCGTAAAAAGATAAGAAATAGTAAACAATTATTTTCGAATACTTCGATTATAGCTCATTTTCTAACAAAATATATGTAAAAATCCTCAAATGTATACATCGCTATTACAAAATGTCTATCTCCGCGGATTTTTATGGACTTTTTGATTTCTAATTACTCCTCACTGTCTTTTACTTCTGACTTCTGATTTCTAATTTCTGACTTCTGCCTACTGTTTCCTATTCATCATTCGTTCTCACAGTTAAGGAACTATCCGTGGCTCGAGTGTTTGCGATGAGCGTACCTGTCTACCGTTAGGTAGAGCGAAATGCAAATGTATCGAGAGGCAACTAGTCACTGATCACGGTTTACTGATCACTTCTTTCTCCTTACTTCTTTCTCCTTACTGTTTTCTGTTTTGCATTTACTTTCTGACTTCAGATTTCTAATTTCTGATTTCTAATTTCTGACTTCTGCCTACTGTTTCCTATTCATCACTCGCTCTCACAGTTAAAGAACTATCCGTGGCACGAGTATTTGTAATGAGCGCACTTGCCTACCGAAGGTAGGCTTTTCTACCGTAGGTAGAGCGAAATACAAATGTATCGAGAGTATTGCCCATTTCGATTAATATTATTTTTTCTTAATTCTTGATTCTGTATTCTTATTTCTTACTGTTCTCCGTTATCTGTCGTTGACTGCATACTGCAATCTGGAGACTGCCAACTGGTCACTCATCACAGTTTACAGCCTCTGTCTTTTTCATTTATAATTTTTAATTTAGAATTGTTTCTACTGTTCACTCATCAACGTATTAGTCATATTCGTAGCTCGAGTGTTTGTGATGAGCCCAGCGAATGCAAAAGTATCGAGAGACAACTGTTTCCTTATTCCTGTCACGTGGAATGCGAAGCATATTCCACCGGGAACTGTCCTGTGCTTGCCCGCTGCTGTTTAGTGGAATTACTGACTTTCTAATTTAAAATTCACATTTTTCGTTGCTTTAATGATGCATATAATTGATCGCAATAATAAAAGAGTTCGATTTACGGATGAACGTAAAGCACACTTGGCAGATCATCATCCGGAAATGATTGATCAACTGGATAAGATCAGGGAAACGTTAAAAGTGCCGGATTGTATTATCAAGTCGAAAACGGATACTTGTGTTCAGTTGTTCTATAAATACTATGTATCAACACCCGTGAAAGCAAAATTATTATGTGTAGTTGTTAAATTTATTAATGATGATAATTTCATAATTACTGCTTATTTTACAGATATAATAAAGAAAGGTGAATTATTATGGAAAAAGAAATAAAAGTTTGGTTCGATAAAGAGGCAGACTATTTAGAAGTTATCTTCGAGAAAAAAGCTGGTTTCTTTAAAGAAACCGAAAATGATGCTGTCATGGAAAAAATAGATGATGAGGGAAATATACTTGGCTTTTCGATTCTTAAAGTAAGTGAAATAAAGAATATCCCTCTTTCAGTATCACTAAAAACTTCCGTCGCCTAATGAGAGAGTTTTTATTTTCTGTTCCTACAACTGACTACTTGCTCCTTCCATATCACTGCTTGCCCGCCCTTGTCCACCGAAGTTTTTTGAAGAAGTGAAACTAAGGATGTAACGTAGGTGGATTGGTGGGACATCTGTTCGCTATTAGATTTCTTAATTCTTAGTTCTTAATTCTGTATTCTTTTTTTTACATTTGACTTTTGACTTTTGACTTATTTCCTTTATTCTTATTTTCTTCTTACTCCTTACTCCTTACTCCATACTCCTTAATTCTTAATTCTTAATTCTGTATTCTTTTTTTTACATTTGACTTTTGACTTTTGACTTTTGACATTTGACTTCTGACTTCTGACTTATTTCCTTCTTACTCCTCAATTCTTAATTCTTATTTCTTTCACCTCACTTTTTTCTTTTTAATTTTTAATTTTCACTTTCACTGCCTACTGATTACTGATTGCAAATTTCTCATGTCTTGTTGTTTCAAAACGAATTTCATTCGTAAGCAAACCTATGGCCTTGCAGTCCATAGTGGTTTAGTGGCTGCTCTTATAAAGTTCATACTGCGCTAGGCCCGGGCCTCCTTGAATCGACTTACGAAGTATGTTTAGCTTATGAAATCATAAAAATGGGTTATGGAGTTGAAAAGCAAAAACCTCTCCCTGTCGTTTATGAAGGCATCAAATTAGAAGCTGGTTATAGGATAGATTTACTCGTTGAAGATAAAATAATCATCGAAGTAAAATCTGTCGATTCAATTCTGGATATACATAAAGCCCAGATATTGACTTACATGAAGTTAGCAGATAAAAAATTAGGTTTATTAATAAATTTCAATGTACAAAACCTCAAATCCGGTATTAAACGGTTCATTCTCTAGATACTTACTATGTTCAACTCTGCGTCCTCTGTGGTGATATTCCAACCTCACCCCAAAATTAATATTCACTTAACGTCAACCAATATGCCAAAACTTTCAAAATACTTGCTCTTTCCTTTTTTCTTTTTCATTTTAACTTTTTCCTTACTCCACTCTCAGCCCGTCTACGAACCGGTTCACAAGAGCATTTATCCTTTCCTGCAAAAAATGTCACAAAAGGGTATTATTGAGCTAGAAGATTTAATCCTTCCTTTAACGCGGGATTACATTGCCAAAAACCTAATCTTAATTAAGGAGCATTGTGATTCCTATTCTAATTTACTCTCCCAAATCGATAGCGAAGAATTAAACTTCTATCTACTCGATTACGGTCTCGAAATCCAAATGTTTCAAGATAAATATGGCCCAGATCTCAGCAGTTTGATTGAATATAGGGAACATCCATCATTCCAACACTCCTTGTTTTTTTCAGGATTCTTTTTCCCGTTACCGTCTCTTCAGTTACGCTGACAATCTATTCAAAATAAATCTCGATCCAATTTTCGGTATTAAATATGGTTCCATCGAGAATCAAAGTTATAAACACTGGTGGAATGGATTCACGACATATGGTTATCTAGGCCCTCTTGGATTTAGCTTCGATTTTAGAGACAATCACAAAACAATATTAAGCGAAGAGTTGCAAAATAATTTTTCACCAGAGATTGGTTACACACGCTCAAAAAGCGACGGAGAAAGTTTTGACTATAGTAAATTCAACGCATCAATTGGCTACAATTGGGAGTGGGGTAGTATATCCGTAAATAAAGGATATTTAGAATGGGGTTACGGTACTCGCGGTAAATTAGTCCTTTCAAATAAAGCACCATCCTATCCATACATTCGATTTGATATCTCACCCGTGAAGTGGTTTTCTTTTAACTATATTCATGCATGGCTGGCATCAGACGTAGTTGATTCACTTGCTTCATATTCTACATATAGACTTGGTTCCGAATATAATCGCGTTCAATACCGTTCAAAGTACCTTGCTTCACATACTATAACAATTAAACCATTCAGCAACTTAACATTTTCTCTTGGTGAATCAGTTATTTATTCTGATAATCTGGAATTCTTATATCTTTTCCCCCTTTCTTTTTTCCGAGCCGCAGATCATTACCTGAGTTCTGGCAATAATAACGCCGGCGCTAATTCTCAATTCTTTTTCAACATAAGTTCAAGAAATCACATTCCAAACACTCATCTATTCGCGTCACTTATAATTGATGAAATTGTTCCTGGTGAAATATTCAGTAAAGAAAATCAACGTAATCAAATCGGATATCAACTTGGCTTTTCAATTGTTGATCTGCCAGTGCAAAATCTTACAACCAAAGTTGAATATGCAAAAATTCTACCCTTCGTTTACGAACATTATATACCTACTCAGACATATGCAAGCAGAGGTTACGCACTCGGTCACTGGATAGGTCACAATGCAGATCAATTATACCTCGAATTAAATTACAGAATCTTACGCGGTTTAGAATTCACACTCTGGAGCGAATTCATCAGAAAAGGAGAAAATGGGGAAGTTGAGCAGCAATACACAACGCCGTCTCAGCCGTTCTTATTCGGTCTCGATAAAAATTATACCAACTATGGTCTTAATATTAAATACCAATTCATCCACGATCTATTCGCAGAACTAAATTATCAATATTCTCATATCTCAATAGAACAATCCAATGGTGCTTTTGAAAAAAAGAATATCGGCGATCTCTCATTCGCAATCTACTACGGTCTATAAAATTTCCCAATCACAATCCCGCCTCTTTATATTCTAAACAATTCCCAAATAAACAATTCAACACATAAACAATACATTTATTTTCCCTATTACCTTTGACATTTGTTTTCGGTTTTCTGCCTGTCACCTGGGATGCATTTATTTCTAATATTCACCCGGGGCCTGTCCCGTGCTCGCCCGCCATTTTACCTGCCGTCTTTTTGGGCGGGCTTTTTGTGGGGAATGCGAAGCATATCCCACCGGGATTTCATTTGGAATTTATCCTTTTCTGCCTACTACTACTTCTGTCACCTGTTGTTTATAGCTTCAAGTTACTATCCGCACCTTCATTTTTTCGACCTTGAAAATATTTCGTTAAAGAATTTGGTGAGTATAGCGTTAAACGAAAAATGCTGCCCGCCTGCCGCAGGCAGGTTTGACGAACGATAGAGAGGAGTTCATTTTTCGTAGTGCCACGAAGCAAATTTTAGAAATATTTTCGTACTTGCCCGCCTCTGGAGGGCTTGTCCAACGTATTTTTAGCGGAGTCTTGATTTGGCATTTACCTGCCTCTAGCATGGTTTACCCCAGTGTCTTTTATCGGGGCTTCACTTTTAATCCAGTCATTGCGAGGAACGAAGC
>JAHJTX010000297.1 GCA_018829545.1 Bacteroidota bacterium
AATAGCTTTCGCGCTAAAATATCTTTGGGCAAATTTGAATAATCAAATATTCTTGAATTGTCTAATATTGCAGATATATCTTGATATGAAAAGCCATAGATATCATCCCCTTCTTCGGTTAAGTAATTAGGAATGAACTTATTCATGTCGGAATTAATTATTCCATAAATATAAATCCCGTGATTATTCATAATTTTTCCTCCCGTTATCAAATTGCCGGAAAAACCTGAAACCGTATTCATGCAAGCCTGTTTGTCATTCATAAATAAATTACTCCTTTAAGTTTTCCTTTGCAACTTCACCGTTTTAAGCGCTTCCTCAAAATGCCGGTTTGAAATTAAGAATTGATGTTCTTGTTTTTGGAAATCAATTCCTTCGTGATTACTTTCTTCTATAATTTCTTTCTGTAAAACTTTTTTGGAATGTTGAAGAGCTTTTTGATTTTCTACATACTCTTTAATCGCAAACATAGATGCTCTGCGGCAGATAAATGCAATGTCGGAACCAACTTTTCCTTCCGTTTCTTTTATCAACTTTTCCAGATTTACATCACTTGCAAGAGGTTTATTACGTGCGTGTATTTCGAATATTTCTTTCCTAGTTTTTTCATCCGGCTTAGGAAGTTCAAGCAACAGATCAAACCGACCGCTTCTTAAAAGCGCCGGATCGATCAAATCAATTCTATTTGTAGCAGCTAAAACAACTACACCTTTTAATTCTTCAATTCCATCCATCTCAACTAAAAATTGGCTGATCATCCGCTCCGATACATGCGCATCATTAGAGCCTAATCCGCGTTGCGGCATAATGCTGTCCACTTCATCTAAAAATAGTATTGTAGGTGCAGCTTGTTTTGCAATCTTGAATATTTCTCGAATTGCTTTTTCGCTATCACCGATATACTTGGAGATAAGAGAGGAACCTTTTACAGAGATGAAATTAACTCCGCTTTCATTAGCAACTGCTTTAGCTAATAAAGTTTTTCCTGTTCCCGGTTCCCCGAAAAGTAAAATTCCTTTGGGCGGATTTGTATTTGCTTTTTTAAAAATATCGGAATATTTCAAAGGCCACTCAATTGCCTCTTTGAGTTCTTCCTTGATGTTATCAAGTCCGCCAACGTCTTCCCATTTAACATCCGGAATTTCAACAAAGACTTCACGTATTGCCGATGGCTCTATATCCTTCATCGCATCATAAAAATCATCTATTGTTACTTCAAGTGTCATCAACGTTTCATAAGGAATGTCTACCATCTCAAAATCAATCTTTGGCAAAATATTTCTTAACGCCCGCATCGCTGCTTCTCTTGCTAATGCTTGTAAATCGGCTCCTACAAAGCCGTGAGTAATTTCAGATAATTTTTCTAAACTTACATCTTCAGCTAAAGGCATACCTCTTGTGTGAATCTGAAGAATCTCTAACCTTCCATTTCTATCCGGAATAGGAATAGAAATTTCACGATCAAATCTCCCGGGTCTTCTTAATGCCGGATCAATAGTATTAGGAATATTCGTAGCGCCAATAACAATTATTTGTCCGCGCGATTTCAGCCCATCTAATAAAGATAAAAGCTGCGCAACAACACGCCTCTCAACTTGCTTTTCTCCTCCCATATCTTCTCTTTTGGGTGCAATCGAATCAATTTCATCAATAAAAATTATAGCCGGTGCATGTTTCTGAGCATCCTCAAAAACTCTCCTTAAGCGTTCCTCACTTTCACCATAAAATTTACCCATTATTTCAGGACCGGATATATCTGTAAAGTAAGCATCTGTTTCATTTGCAACGGCGCGAGCTATTAAGGTTTTGCCCGTTCCAGGCGGTCCATATAGAAAAACACCTTTCGGCGCATCAACGCCTAACTTTTCAAATACTTGGGGATATTTTAATGGAAGCTCTATCATCTCTCTAATTCTTTGAATCTGAGCGCCGAGTCCTCCAATATCTTCATATGTAATTTTGATATGGTTAAGCTCTGCCGAACTTTTTGATTCTATTGTTATTTGGGTGGTAGGATTTATTACAACAATTCCATTTGGACTGGTGTTTAGTACTTTGTAATCGTAAAATTTTGAACCAAACAATGTTGCTCTAATTCTATCTCCTGATAGTACAGGAAGCCCCTCAATAAGCGAGCAAATGTATTGTGTGTCTTTACTTTTTTGAAGCGGAGTTGCTGATGTTAAGGATGATAACGTAATTTTATTGGCGGGCTTATAATCAGTTTTTAGGATTTTAACTTTTTCGTCCAAACCGATCTGAGCATTATCCCTTAAAATGCCGTCCATTTGTATTATGCCTTTGCCTCTTTCATCAGCATAACAAGGCATTATTTTAGCGGGAGTTTTTCGTTTCCCTTCAATTTCAACAATTGCGCCTACTTCCAAATCTAAACTTTCAATATCATTTGGATCAATCCTTACAATTGCTCTGCCTGCATCTTTTGGTAAAGCTTCTTTTACCTTTAGGATTAAGGTGGTATCATGTTTCATCTTGGAATAACCTTTTTTTAAAATTTTCTAAACTCTCAATTCCTTTAACTTCCTTCGATTCTAACGGAGTAATTGTTATTATCAGATCATTAAATTTTTCTTTTATCCGTTTAACATATTTTTCTTGTTCAATACTCCTTGCTCTGCAAAACTCGCATTCTTGCGATTCAAGGACATTGTTGATTACTAACTGTCTTACTTTTATTCCATAGTTCTTTAATTTATTTACCAATCTTTCTGTTTCTAAAATTGCCATATCTTCCGGAATTGTTACGGGAATAAATTCACATCTGTGAGAATCCTGCAGAAGCGCATTAATTTTTTTTACTGTTTTTTTCATACTTAACAAAAAATCATCCCCTTCATCGGGATTATATTTACCGGAAAATCTTTCAACCATATATCTATATTTCCATCTCATCTTTGCCAGAACTTTAATCCAATCATCAAGTAAATCAGGCAAAGTTAACAATCGCAATGCATGACCGGTAGGCGCTGTGTCTATAATGTATTTATCATACTCAGCTTCTTCAATCAGATCAAGAATGGTTTTAAATCCCATTACTTCATCGATACCCGGAATTGGCAAATCAAAAAGTGAATTAATATCTTCTTGATCTAAAGTAGTTGAAGTATCTAAAATCTTTTTTATTTCATCCTCATATTCTATTTTGAAATTTGAGAGAGCTTTTTCGGCGCTTACTTCAAGAGCATATAAGTTATTTACGCCTCTTACTTCTCTTATTTGATCGCCAATTTCCTGACCCAGGCTATCTGATAGCGAATGAGCCGGATCTGTTGAAATAAGTAATGTCCTAAAATATTTAGATAAATATAATCCTGAACTTGCCGCGCATGTTGTTTTTCCAACGCCGCCTTTTCCGCCAAATAGAATTAATTTTAATTGAATCTGTTCCGGTTCTGTTAAAACTATTTTCATTTTTTTATTCTTACTTCTAAAATGCCGTTTTTATAATTCGAAGTAAGAGTTTCGGTTTTTACTTTTGAAGGAAGCAAAATTTCTTTATGGTATTTTCTGTCCCGGTTCTTGGCGGAAATATCTAATATATCATCTGATAAATCTAATTTGATCTCTTCTTCATTTACGCCGGGCATTTCAGCATAGATGCGTACTTCTTCTTTTTCGTCAAACACATCGGTAATTGGTTCTCTTTCTTCTTCAACTGTGGGTCCTTTAGGGGTTTTTCTAATATTGCCAAATGGTTCAACTATTGGTTTTCCTCCCACCGCTGTCTTTATAGAGAAACCAAATATGCCTTTCATTCCTTCTTTGAGCTGGCTTAAATCAATCTCGCCTTCTTTTTTAATTTCACCGCCTGCTTCTTTTAAATCCGCTGCAAGGTCTACTAATTTCTCTATACCGTTAAATAGACCGCCTAAGCTTAATTTTCCTATACCAATATCAAAATCGAAGCTCTCTTTTCCCTCTTTACCTTTTTTCTCCTTGTTTTTCTCTTCCATAAGATAATCCTTATATTATTGTAAATATCTATCTAGTTGTTACTACAGTAAGGTGAACGATTTTTTTGCAATAAAAAACGACAATTCATGATTTTCTCTTCCATTAATATTTCAGTGACATTAATTTAACCGGTTTTGAAGGTGCAGTTTTAATAGATATGTTTTTTTTTTCGTCAATAATCTCTTTTTGCAATTTTCTAACTTGTTTACTAATGCTCTCTAATTGTATGTTAGCGCTGTTTCTTTTTTTATCTAAAAGAAAAATTTCTTTTTCTAATCTTTCCATTTCTTTATTACGCAGGTACAACTCCAAGTAATTTGACCTTAATATTTTTGGAATACACCTTGCACCTATAGTATGCATATTTTTTACATTTCTAATTCCCAGCACGTTAGATATTTTTTTCATTTAGAATACCTCAACAATATATTTACTCAAGTTGACCGCCAATTAATTCACATTCAATTAAAACCATTAAAACGGTTTATTATATTATGTTTTCTCTATTGAGCTACTACAAGAAGAAAGAGAGAAAATCATCTTTCAAGCATTGGAACTCAT
>JAHJTX010000298.1 GCA_018829545.1 Bacteroidota bacterium
GAATTGTCTTTTGCAAAAATATGCTCACCTCTAACTGAATTTAGTTCGGCAACTAGATTTTGGGGTTTTTGATACGGCACACCGCCTTCACTCGCGGGTGGCAGTTTAGCGGTGGTAGGAGATTCAACGCAAGATATTACCAGCGAAAGAAGTAATCCCTAGATATAGGGCATTCATTTCTTTGATTTAATTTGCCAAGTTTTTAAGAATTCTTCTGCCGTTGAAATTGCAATTTTACTTTTCTTATAATCGATTTTATTTCTTGTTAATATTAAATTGATTCCATTATTAACAGCCGTGAAATATTGGATCGCATCCTCAAAGTCATTGAACTCCGAGTTTAATGATTGCTCAATTACTCTTTCATCGATTGGCAAAATATTTATTAAAGTTTTCAATTTTCTCAAGCTTTTCAATGCAGATACATTTGAGGTTAATTTTTTTAGAAGATAATGGAGATTTGCAAATATTAATGGTGAAGTAAAAGCTATTATTTCTTGTTGATCAATTAATGTAAATAATTTTGCAGCGTGAAGGTAGTGCGGTTCTCTTTTTGCAAGCAAATCTAAGATAATGTCAGAATCAACAAATAGTTTTATCATTTCGAATATTTTTCATCAAGATGTTTTCCATATACCTCTTTTAGATTCATATCTTCCGATAATTCAATAATTCCAGATAATTCAAGCACATTGGGGGAAATTTCAATTTTATCTGTATTATCTTTTTCCGCGATCAGATTGAAATAGTTTTCAACTAGAACCGAAAGACTCTTTTTATTTTTTTGAGCATACTTTTTAGCACTATCAATAGATCTTTTGTTGAGCTTTAAAGTTAATTTTGTATTCATTTCAAGTGCTCCATTATTGCGTATATAATTGTATGCAATAATACGTAC
Organism: Bacteroidota bacterium; assembly: GCA_018829545.1. GTDB lineage: Bacteria > Bacteroidota > Ignavibacteria > Ignavibacteriales > Melioribacteraceae > JAHJTX01. The sequence goes on from JAHJTX010000298.1 coordinate 899, forward strand.
TACTCTTGGAAAAATCAAGAATATATTTCTGCCATATAACGGCGTGGTTTTTAAGCCTCCGCCCAGACTTGTCCTCCGAAGCGGTTTTTTAGCGTAGGAGGAACAGCAATACCGAACTGAAAAGCTACCGCCAATAATTATTAACAATTTTATTTAATAGAACAACCTTACATGCAATGCTTACTTTTTTACCAAACCCGAAAACTTGAAAAATGCCGCAATGAAAACAGCTTGCCCGCCGTAGTTCGGGAATCCGAACGAAGGAGGGCGGTCGGCGTTGAGCAGCGGGTTATGTTGGGCAATTATTGTTTTAATTTCTCAAATGAACCATTCAACTTCATCATCGAGTGACTCCAAAGGAAAACACCTAATGGAGCAATTGTTACGGTTGAAGTATCACTGCCGACTATAATAATTTCTTCTTTAGATAAAGCAGAAAAATTAAGCGTATCATTATTGAACCAGTATCTCATACTTATTGGCTCGACTGAACCATCTGTATAAAAAACAATTGTATCATTAACAAATTCATAAGAGCCAGTAAATAGAGTATCATTTGCAAAGCCGATATTCACAGTACTATCCACCGAAATGATAGTACGCCAAGGTGGTAATATTTTAACATTAAATTCATTTTTAGAAAATTCGATAGTAGTTGTTCTGTCCAAAGTTGGTTGTCCAGAATATTTGTAAGCCAAAGTGAATGATTCAAACCACTTGCCTAAGAAATTAGTATTTTCAGATGGTTGAACTGGGTTATCCGATTTACACCCGAGCAATAAGAATAACGAGATAATAAGAATAATAATAACTTTCATAAACTATCTTCTCCTTACAACATAACGGCGTTGCTTTTCACCCAGCTTGCCCCGATTCTCTTCATCGGGGTCCGCCCCAAACAGCGATGCCAGATAAAAAGCTACTGCCAATAATTTTTAACAAATTTATTTAGTAGAACAAACTTACTTGCAATGCTTACCTTTTTTACCAAACCCGAAACTTGAAAAATGCCGCAATGAAAACAGCTTGCCCCGATTCTTTTTATCGGGGCGGTCGGGTGGAAAAGCTTCTTATATGGCCTAATTATCAATTATTTCAAATCTAATTTCAAGATTTGTCCGAACAGCAAGGCTTTGCTCGATTTCAGTTAATCCTCGATCAGATGTTGTTACTGTTAGGGCAGCCATAGAACCTCTACTAGCGTCAACATGCGGATTTTCGCTTGTAGAAGTATTAACTTCAAGAATATCTCCAAGTTTTTTATTCATTACTTTTGCTATAGCCGAAGCATCTTCCTTCGTCAATTCTAAAGCTTCTTTATAGCCTTGTTCCTTAATCCCGGATAATTGATCAGTAGAAAATACTGCATTAAATTCATTAAACCCATTATTCAATAAAGCAATTTGAAATTCCGTATAATCATCAATAGAGTTAAGTTTTACAATAATTTCTTGGTGAGTAGAAAATACTTCTTCCCTTTTAGAATTCTTAGATTTTCTAAAATTAAGAAGTGAATAAGAAACTGATGAATCTGGGATATTGTATTTCGGGAATAATTCTAACAATTTACTTTCCAATTTTTTGTGCTGACTAAATGCTTCTTTTGGATCAGAGTGCTCTTCTTTTAATCTAATATTAAATTTGATTGTGTTCGCCATTACATATACAGTTGAATTGGCTCTTATTTTTATGGAATTTGAATACTCTTGAGAAAATAATAGCATTGGAATTAACAATAGAAATAATACAGTTTTCATAAAATCACTCCATTTGATTTTGCCATATAACGACGTTGCTTTTAACCCGCCGCCCAGACTTGTCCTCCGAAGCGGTTTTTTAGCGTAGGAGGAACAGAGATGCCGCTTAAAAAGCAAAAGTCAATAATTATAAAAAAATTTATTTAACAGAACTACTTTACAAAGCAACTTTACACGGAACTACAAAGCCAATAATTACGAAAAAGCCGAATGCGAAAACGGCGTCCGCTTGATTTGCTGGTTATACGCTTTTTAAACATATTTATTGCCTTGTATTAACTGGTTTTTGGCTTTACTGCTATGAACTTAATGCTCGTCACTTTCTCTTGCACGACAGCAAGATCCTCTTTAGCAGGGGCAGGGGTGAATTCCGGCCCGGGACAGCATGCCATATCTTCCAGTTCCTTCGGAGGTAATGGATGACGGGCCACGACCTCAACCTGGCTGAAGCCGGTCTCACGAATCATCCTGAGATAACTAATCTCCTCTATCGCTCCTCCCACACATCCTGCCCAGTTTGATTGAAAGCGCTCTTGTACCTGAGGATCAATCCTTTCTGTATAAACAATATCAGAAATGGCTAGACGTCCGCCAGGTTTCAGGATACGAAAGGCTTCTTTATATACAGCCTCCTTATCAGGGCAGAGGTTGATTACGCAGTTGGAGATTACAACATCCGCAAAGCTATCTGGAAGCTGTGTCTCGTTCAAGTATGTGTTGCGGAATTCAATATCCCTATCTTGTAAGCCCGCCTCAGCCACAGCCTGCTTGGCACGCTCAATCATCTGGGAGGCACCATCCACTCCAACCACTTTTCCACCAGGTCGTATTTTGTGAGCAGCAAGAATAACATCTATTCCTGCGCCACAACCAAAATCCACAACTACTTCGCCAGTCTGAAGGTTGGCGAAACCAGTAGGATTACCGCAACCTTTAGAAAGGCTTAGAGCGATTTCAGGGACCAAGGAGAGTTCTTCCTGACCATAAAGCCCATGCTCAGCAGCAAAGCTCGAACTTGCGGGAACCTCGCTGGGGCAACAACAGGATTCCTTCCCACCACTAATCTCGGCGCATTTGCCGTAGCGATCTCTAACAACTTGTTTAATTTCTTCAGTTTTCATGTTTTTCTTCTCCTTTTCTGTTATCTTTTTCTTTCATCTCTTTTCCACAACACGTGAGAGTAGGACATTTTGGATCGGGGACAGGCTTTTTAACTAATTTGACCTCAGCCCCGCACATCTCACAGATATAGGTTTTTCCTTCTTCTGTCATTTTAATCACCTCCTTTCTTTTTGATTTAAGAGTTCTGCAAAATAGTGATAACTGTCATTCCGAGCGAAGCGAAGGAATCTCATAACTTCAATATTATCAAAAGATTGCCACGTCGCCATGCTCCTCGCAATTGACACTAAAATACTAGTTTTGCAGAAGTCTATTTGATTTAATCTTTTCAGTCGAACATCCAAGAGTTCTCCCATGACCTCACCTCATTTAATATACTTCATAGGTTTCCCGCAGTGCTTTGACATCTTTATATATTCTGTGTGACCTTCGTTAAGACATGGGCAATAGAGTTTGTTTTCCTCAGGGCCTAATATACCCGGACCACAGTGTACTATAGGAACAGCCACCTCGGTTCCACATATTTCACAGACCAATTTCGCTCCAACTTTTTTCTTCATCAGCCATACCATACCGAGAGATACAAAGATTAAAGTTATTCCAGTAGTTGCAATGGGTGGTAACGTAGTAGAACCAACACTAATTCCCAGTATTCCAAGGATTATAGCAATCATTGGCGCCCCACAACATGAGGTAAACCAGACCAGAAAGGCAACGGCAGTGCTACCAGCGACTGCTCCTTTGGATCTACCACGCAACCTGATAAAAGCAAATGCTCCATAGGCAAATGCGAGAGCTATTGAAAAACTAATAAAGTAATGCTGCAATCGGATGTAGAACGTCCACCACATGGGATTAGAATGCACTACAAATATCTTGAAATATAAAACCTCTAAAAAGAAGACCAATACAAATACTACGAAGGGGATAATCCTCTTATACTTCATTTTTTCAATCCATGCTTTATTGCATTCATCCAAAAACCACGTGACTCTGGTATAAATTTAATCTCTGTAACCTCTCCATTTTTATCTATCTGTGGAATCGTATCAAGCGGCATTCTTGCATAAAAATGGGGGAATTTAACACTGATAATTTTCCCTAAAGCAGAAATCTCTTCGAGGAACATTTTCTCATCACAGCATTGTAGAACTGTTATTACAACATCCAATTCCTCTTTTCCGGTAATCGTATGTCTTTTCCCAACAAGATAAATTTCCTTGCCTTTGTTGTTTATTAAAAAATTGACCGCTTTTACAAGGTCTACTTCTGTAACAGCACCTTTCCACGACTTGTCTTTCTCTTGAGCCTCCGCATATTCTGGAGATAAAAATAGTGCTATGTTAAGCAGTATCATTAAAATCCAGGTTTTTCCTATCATTTTAAAATACCTCCTTTCGTCTTTGATTCAATATCTTAAGTTGCACCAATGGCGTATAACGGCGTTGCTTTTAACCCGCCGCCCAGACTTGTCCTCCGAAGCGGTTTTTTAGCGTAGGAGGAACAGCGATGCCAGTATGAAAAACCAAAGCCAATAATTTTATAACAAATATATTTAATAGAACAACCTTTCTTACAATGCTTACCTTTTTAACCTTACCCAAAACTTAAACAATACCGCACAGAAAAACAGCGTCCGCTTGATTTGCGGATTAGGTTACTATTTCTTGCTATACTTTATTTACATCGTGTATAGTATAAAGTATCTTTACTATTTATTCCAAATGCAAAACATTTATAATGCCCTAAATCTGAGGATTCAAGCCCCCAAGATAATTGAATAATCCAGCTATCTTCATCATTATACTTTGCTTTCTCAATATATGTTGGTAGGGATATTGAATTGACATTCTGACATCCAGAAAGATTAAAACATTCTAAAAATATCGCTTCATTTTCTCCTAATGTTTTTACTTTACTTACAACATAATCTATTAACTGCATTTTAATCTTTTCCGAATATTTGTTTTTATATGCATCGCTCATAGTTTTCAATATATCATTCTGTGGAAATAAGCTATTGAATAATTGCTCATCATAATTTGTTGATGTTTTCAAAACTATTGGTTTTACTGTAAGTTCATCTTCTGGATTTGTTGAATTATCACTGCAACTAAAAATGATGGTCAATAACAAAAACGGTAAAACCACGAATGATAAATATTTCTTCATTCTCTTATCTCACTTTTTAGTAACCTAACGGCGTGGCAACTAAAGCGTTGCCCAAAAACAGACGGCTTGCTTAGAATGATAACGCCAACAAGAATTAAAAATTTTTTAGCACTAAAACCTTGAACAAGACTGCCGATACGGAACGACTAACCTAATAACTTGAAAAATGCCGAATGCGAAAACGCTGTCGGCTTGAGTTGCGGGTTAGGCAGTTTTACCATCTTTTTCTCGCAAATCTTTCATTGGTTCTGTTACAAGACGATTTTGAAATTTCTTTTCACGTTCTTTTATTCGTTTAAATAGTTTATCAAAATCATTATCACAAGCTTTTTCTATTTCACGACGATGTTTTCTTACTTCTTCTACAATTGGGTCTGTCCACATATTATACCTCCATTAATTCTTCTGGTGTGCATATTATTGGTATATGAATTTTTAATTCTTCATTTATCTCATTCAATAATTTTCTAACTGAGCCGCTTACAATATGCTTGCAATTCCAGCTTAGTAAATAATCCATCTTGTACCAACAAGCTGTTGCAAGATGGAATGAATCTAATCTTGATTTTTCACGTATTCTCAGTTGTTCAAAAAATATAGATGCTATCTTTTTTATTTCTTCATTCACTGCAAGAACTTGAAAACCAGATATTAAATCCAGTCGTTTCTTAGAAACCTCAATATCTCCTTTTTCACTTTCTTCGATTACAACTTCGGAAACATAACATTGAAATTTTGGGGATACTTTTTCCCACCACTCAAGTGTTATTTGCTGATGACCAGCAACAATCAAATCTCTGCTTGGTCGTGCAGCTAAATAACTGATAATTGTTGTTTCAAGATAAACTGATTGTTTCATAGAAAGTATTATAATTTTATTTATAAAATAACGAAAAACTTTTGTAAATGAACTACAAATATAGGGATGTTTTTCTATGATGGAATATTTTTCAATTCACTTGTACTATTTGAACTGCCTAACGGCATTGCAACTAAAGCGCTGCCCAAAACAGCAATGCAACACTAAAAAGCCAATGCCAATAATTATTTATAAATATGTTTTGTTCACTAAACTCAAAGAGCAATTTACTTTTACAACGAACACCAATAATTTGAAAAATGCCGCAACGTTTAAAGCAGTCGCTTTGAGTTGCGGGTTATATGCGACTTTACTTTTTTAATTTGTTATGTTCAGCTAAAACCAAATATATTCTTTCATCTTTTCTTTTATCTTCAATACTTTGCAATGGTGCTTTAGTTATTCTCATTTCAAGAAAGGGTGCAACATCAATAGATGGCAAATCTTCGTGAACATAAGAAGAATACATTGGATAAATGTTTCCCAAATAAATTATTTGTTGTTTTGCAACAAAAATAAAAGGTAATCCAAATACTGATTTTATTTTTTTCTCAACACCTTTAAATCTTTCAAATGCTTCTGACGTTAGACTGATAAATTGCTCTTCCCAATTATATTCAATTATATCATTAATATTTATTATAGGTACTTCTTGCAATTGTAGAGATTCAACAGGTAACTTTTTTGCTTCCGATGTAATTAATAATGTGTCCTTTAAAAGATAGATACCGAATGCTTTTTCATCATTCGATGGATTAGTCGATTCACTACAACTGTAAAATAATGTTGTAATAAGAAGAACATATAAAAATCTTATTTTCATTTCGATTCTCCTCATATTTATTAAGCATATAACGGCATTGCAAATAACCGGCGCCCCAGAAAAAGAATGCCGACTAAAAGAACTACGCCAATAATTTAGCAACCGGTTTGTAAATTCAACCGCACAAGCCGGTTGCAATAATTTAATTTATTTCTACACTGTCAAACAGCAAATTCTCATTTTTCATTAAACTTTAGAACTGTACAACTGCCGCTTACATTAGGGCGTCCGGTTGATTTGCGGGTTATATGCTATGTTTATGTAAATTCAATTCTAAATTGAGTAATCATTTATATGTATCTTCAAGGATATAACTTATGCTATAAGGTTGAATTTTTGTGAAAATAACCTTGATACCGGCAATAATAATCTCACCTTGTTTTTCAGTATCTAGGGTAAATTTTGTTTCGTTTTTTCCTTCTGAAGTTAAAACATCAACATTTGTTTCAACCTTTATTGGATTTGCTTTATATCTGTCCATCGTTGTTTCTGTGGAGGATTTGTTTATATCTTGAATTGAGAGTAACAATTCTCCTTTATCCGAAAAACCCAAAAATTTTAACTCAGCATAACCCTTATCTACCTTCCCTCCGTATAAATCTGCCTTGCCGAATGCATTTGGTAAATCGGCAGAACGGTTGAGACGAAATATTGTCCCTCCAATACTAGTACTTAAAGTTTTTGAAATTGGTTGTTCAAGATTTCTATATGATTGAATCGTTGCACAAGAAATTAAAATAGCGATTAATATCGCTAGAGAAATAAGTAATTTAACTTTTATCATTGTCATACCCTTAAGATTGTTTTAGCATATAACGGCATTGCGCCTAACCCGCCGCCCCGAACAAGGAAGCCGAGCTAAAACGAAACGCTAAAGATTAAGCCGTAGGTGCGTAACTTTCTCA